>VENG01000008.1 GCA_009711705.1 Bacillota bacterium | reverse complement strand
CAATAAAAATCCCCCCAAACAATTTGCTAAAATTTTAGCATTTTGCTGAGGGGGGATAAATAGATTTGGTTGTTTAATTATGAAAAAACACACCATGATTGTGTAGGTAATTATGTGCAAGTGGACAACTAGGTTTCCACATACTAAGGGCACAGTTATAATCAGCTAATCGGCTAATTGCGAATGCCAGGAACAACGCTATAGCATCGGCATAGGCATTTGGACCATTGCCACCCTGATATAGTGGAAGGTCTTCTTTTGTAGGTCTTTTCCACATCGTTCTTGCGTCCTTTAAGATGTGAGCATGAGCCTCCATTACAAGCTCACTAAAAGTGGTTAGCGTTAATAGTTGTCTCGGTGTAAACAAATCACTGTGCTTAACTAAACCGTAGGGTTGTGTTCGGAACCCTAAAGCTTTTTCAGGGAGATTTGTTCCAAGTGTATCGCCTATCTTTATATCGGATGCGATACTTTCGTGTTCATCTGTTGGTGATAGATACAGCTTTCTACGATGGCCTTCTGCAATAATTGCCATGAGCTTTGCACTTATTCGACCAGCCATACCTTCTGATCGTATATAACTTAACGGCACTGGGGTACCACAGCATATGCAAGTAGCACCTTTACGGTTAATAGTACCCTCTTGCGGTTTACCTTCATCAATCTTTACCTCAAAATTCACGATAGGTGGTTGTTTTGTCCTATCAATTGATGTTGCTATCCTTGCTTTTTTCCCTTTTTTTGTTGCCAAAGCAAATGATCTAACTAATGGCATTTCTGCACCACAAACTGGATTGGGGCATTTTACTGTTCGTGCCCATCGCCATGCAATAACATTTACCTCGCTGCCACCATATGATTCTGGTAATTTTATCTTGGGATAAAGATGTCCAAGACGTTTTTTTGCCTGTGTTAACATCCAATTTCCGTAATATTGTACATCGTTCGCAAAACCCTGTGCTCGAGACCAACTTCTCTGATTGAGTTTATTACCTGTTGTTTCAGGATTGACTGGTGGATGATCTGAAAATTCTGGTAATATTTCAATTAAAGCCTTGTTAGTCAGGACTGCAACGGGATTTATGTCAGTTGCAAAAACCTCTAAACCTAATCGTTGTGCTTCAATTGGTATCGATCCACCTCCACAAAAAGGATCGACAACTATGGGAAGCTTTCCTTGACATGACCGGACAATCTCAGAATAAGCTTCCTCATATATTTCAGGGTGTTTATGCATTTGTTTTTGCATCATTAAACGGATAATACTAAAAAGACGCTCTCTTTCTTTGTCTTGGACGGCTTCAGGTTGGTTTTTAAAAGCAGGGTCAGAAGACGGATCGTCAATCAAGGAAGCGAAAAGTATTGCACGAGCACATGGTAATGGTAAACGTGCCCACCAATGATGAATATTCTTGGGATGAGATCCTATTCCTGGCATCTTATCATACACTGAAGCATCATTAATAGCATCAAGTGGTAAAGCAACTTCAATAAGTTTCTTTCTGTAGTTCATTAAAAATATCCCCCGCTTTTTTTAGAAGTTACACAAATGTGGAGATTAATTATTCCAATCCAAGGATTATAAATATATTGATAATAATGATTTGGTTTCGTATGAAGTCTCACAAAATTTCACCGGCAACAATTAATTCACGTATACTATAATTAACACTAGTTGTAGCAAAATCAGGTTCGCGTTTAAAAGGGTAACGTATATAAATTGGATTTGCCCTTTCTCCGTCAACTTCAACGATGGCCAAAATGTAATCTTTCGGTTTGTTAAGGGCAGTAAGAATCTCATTTTTGGTCACCGTGACTGTTGTAGCTTCTTTAACTCGGCCCTTAACTTCAATAAACCGAAGTTTCCCTGTTCCATGAACCCTCGACTCTATATCATAGCCGCATTTATCACGGCTAACATCCCTGGGTTCATACCCCAAAGAAATTTCCAATTCCATGACCGCTTTCATTGCCAGTTCTTCAACTTGCTTAGTTTCACGGGCAAATAAGCCGGGCTGATCCCAGGACACTCCCTGAAGCTTCTCTATAATGCCAAATGGGACAATCAAGGCTCCCCCTATAACAAATGGAGGCAGCGGGGCAAGACGACGATCCTGTTCCAGTTCTTCCATTCTCTTAGCTAGTCGTGCAGTTAATTCATCAGCCCGTTGCCTAGCCTTTTCAGAGTTAATACGAGCATTAATCTTTCCAGCCTGCTCTTGTGACTTTAGTTCTTCCGCCCTGTGGTCCCAGAAGTTGATTTCTTTTGTAAGGCGATCTTTTACGGCTATCATTGTTTTCGCTACCAATTCTTCCTTACGCTTCTTTATTTCCTCAAAATGTTTAGGAACTAATTCAGTAATAGCATAAGTTATAGCGCTGGATTCAATGTTTTCCTTGAGCCAGTTTTCCTCAAGAAGGGGCAAAATCAAAGTTTTCTCCTCATCAGTAATCGGTCGGTAATCCAAATATGGGGCATTGCCTGCAGCAAATGAATTTCCATGGCTGTCTATCTCAACAAACTGCATCTGACGAGAGACTATCCTGCGTTCACCCGATCGATCCACACGCGCATCTTGAATTGCGTGTTCTATATAGAATAGAACTCTTGTATCCTCCCCCTGGTCATTGGGGTCTACTAGAATGGCACCCCTCTTTAGTAAATCTCGGTTACGCTCTAAAATAAGGTCTATGGTTGCATTTAGGAGAGGATGACCTGGGCAGACAAACGTCGCCGTGGGTTTACCATGAAGGCTAATTAATTCCTTTTCAAAACATATTCGTTCATAACGGTTTAAAACTGGTTCACCGGTTCCAATCTGACGATCCCGATTCCTAATTATTGCTGGGACATGTGTAATCTCATACCGTTTTGGCTCTCGCTCCCGGATGTTGCCTCCCAGCATTTTAAAAGCCTCCATAAAGAATGCTGCAATGAAATGGGGCTGTAGACGGCGAGCTTCAAAACGCTCCATCTCTTCTCTAATGTCCATGACCTTAGAGGCATCCATACTATCTTTAACTAAAGCCTTTTCTTCAAGCAACTTTCTTAACACATCGCGGTCCAAAGCATTTTCAACTTCTTTGTCTAACCGAGCTTTAACCTCTGGTCGATCACCATAGCGTATTGCATTTAGCAGTAATTCCCTTAATGGTTTGCTCTTAAAGGAGAGCTTACCCAGTACATCAAAAACGCGACCACCCAATGCTTCGCGTTCTATCTCTAATTTCTGGAATAATCGATTAAACACATCACCTTCCCTGGTTTCTGAGGCCACCATGTTCCAAAGATGACACACTTCAGTTTGACCTATACGGTGAATCCTACCAAAGCGCTGCTCAAGCCTGTTTGGATTCCAGGGTAAATCATAATTGACCATTAGGTGTGACCTTTGCAGGTTTATACCTTCACCAGCGGCGTCAGTCGCCACCAGTATCAACACATCCTTATCCTGGGTAAATGCTTCCCGTGCCTTTTTGCGCTCCTCCCTGCCCATCCCACCTGAGATAGTAACTACAACATCATTGCGTCCTAGTAGAGTCCGTACTCTATCAGCCAGGTAATTCAATGTATCCCTGTGTTCGGTAAAGACTACAAGCTTTCTGCGGTGACCTTGGTCATCAAACATTACTGCATTGTCTTGAAGAAGCTTGGACAGCTCATCCCATTTTCGGTCAGTACCGCTGACTCTAAGCTTATTGGCGATTTTTTCTAATTTCTTAAGCTCATCAATTTCAGCTTGTAGTTCCTTAATAGTTCGGGCAGCAGTTGCCTGATCAACAAATCCCTCTTCTGTTTCCTCCTGCTCCGAGCCGGGAAGATCATCAATATCGTTGATATCATCTTCGGTTAATTCCATGAAGGCATTAGGTTTTAATTCAGCCCCTCTCTTAAGTAATTGCTCTTCGCGGAGACGCTTTTCTAGACGTTCTATACGCCTTCGTATTGACTGGTATATTGCTTCTGGTGAGGAAGCCAATCTTCGCTGGAGGATCGTTAAAGCAAAACCCACCGTTCCCTTACGTCCCTCATTTTCCAGAGCATCGGCACGGTTAAACTCTTCACGGACATAATCGGTAACTTCCTTATAAAGGTGAGCCTCTAAATCAGAAAGGTTATAGTTGACCGTATAGGCTATTCTCTCTGGAAATAGCGGCTTACCGTCAAACTTTAGAAGTTCCTCTTTAACCAAACGCCGCATCATATCCGAGGTATCCACAACATGGATTCCATCCCGAAATCTGCCTTCAAAGCGGTCTCCATCTAGAAGAGCCATGAATAGTTGGTAATCTTCCTCTTTTCCGTTGTGTGGGGTCGCTGTCAATAGTAAGAAGTGGCGCGTGATGCGGGAAAGGAGTTGGCCTAAGCGGTATCGCTTAGTGAATTTTATTTCCCCACCAAAAAAGCTAGCGGACATCTTATGGGCTTCGTCGCAGACTATAAGGTCCCAGTCAGTTTGTTCCAGTTTAGCCTGGAGATCCTCATTACGGGATAATTTATCTAGCCGGGCTATACACAGGGGCAATTCATTAAAGGCATTGCCTGTCCTGGCTGCTTGTACTCTATCGTTGGTTAATATTTCAAAAGGTAAGTGGAACCTCTTATCCAGTTCGTCCTGCCACTGCTCCGCAAGATTTCCTGGACAAACAATCATACATCGGCGCAGGTCACCCCTGATTAATAACTCTTTGATAAATAGTCCTGTCATTATTGTTTTCCCAGCTCCAGGGTCGTCAGCCAGTAAAAATCTTAATGGTTGTCTATTTAACATCTCACCATAAACTGCTGTAATTTGGTGAGGGAGGGGTTCAACAATCGATGTATGAACAGCTAGGTGAGGATCAAAGAGGTGGGCCATACTGATTCTTTTGGCCTCCGATACCAACCTTAACAAAGCACCATCACCATCGAAACTCCATGAACGACCAATGTCTACAATTTCTAAGGTTGGTTCATTATATCGATATAACAATTGATTTCCGAGGTGACCTGAACTGTCTTTATATGTAAGCTCAATCACAGCATTTCCGTACCATTTAATGTCGACAACGTTTACTAGACAGTCGGGCAAAATTCCCTTTACTGATGTTCCTGGGGTCAGTTCTTCAAGACGAGCCAAGTACATGCCCCCTTTTGAATTTAATTTTAAAATTTACATAACCTAACAATTCGCTATAAAATATAAAATTCCTACCTAATATTCTTGACCAGAAAGGGTTAGGATCACCAAGTACTGCTCCTTAATTACCTATAATAGCAGCCAATCATGAGTAGATATTATTAATAACCTTGACAAACAGGGATAACCACTGCTGACACTACTCTCATAGTAAAAGAAGATACAGCAGCTTTCATCTGCTGCAACAAGTTCCTTCATTATCTACATCTATCACTTCCCATCAAGCACTTTTCTTTTAAACTTAGAAGGGGGGTGGGTTGGTTACAATAAATTGGAAATCGAGCTAGGTCTCAATACCTACACAGAGTGAAATTTGATTTTTCACCCCTATAGGATTTTAAAATAGATATAATATCAGGGAATTATAAGAAGCATTTCCTTAAGAGGTATATGTATTTTAAAGGGCGGTACTCAATAAATTGTACCGCCCATAAATCTGTGGCCCAGAGCGTGATAAAAGGGCAAAAGTGCCTTATCTCCTATAGTAATATATATAGAAGTTTTGGCACCATGCTTAATTATGGACTCCGGGATCTTATATGCTCTTCCAAGCTCCCATTACAGGCTGTTCCACGTAGAACAAACAAACCACAATTTTCTATATAGTGTTCCAGCTATTGTCCAGTCTTAAGCTATATGGTAAACTATGCCTAGCAAGACATTATCCGTTACTCCAACCGTAACGTGTCTGGATTTAACGAAAAATGTGCGTGTTAAAATCTAGAAAAGCCAATAATGACGCGGTGTGTAGCGTTTTTTGTGATTGGAGAAATTTAGCGCACGTTTGAGGGGCGTGTGGGGTAACTCGTGGGGGTTCAAGTCCCCCCTCCGACACCAAAAACCGCTAAATACGCGGGTTTGAGGCTGAATGTGGATAATAACACGTTCAGCCTTTTTCGTATTGAACGTGTGTGGGTAAAAAACGTGTGGGGTGGGAATGTGTCCTGTAATTTTGAAGTTACAGGAGGGTAAATTATGGCACGTAAAGAAGAACTGTTTTTGAGGTTTCGGAAACTACCCAGCAACCGCTACTCCCTGGTGGCGATAACTGGGAATCATGTGTCCAAGCATTTATGGAGGACTTAACATTACGGAATCTGTCATGGCATACCAAACGCCACTATAAGGAAAACATAAGCGGAGTTAATAGTCCGTCAGTCATGCTAGCTTAATCGCCTATTGCAATTTGAGAATCTACAATCTAACTATTTATAATCGTTTATTGGCCCTTTATCCATCAATATTTCAATCATTCCGGTCGAACTCATTTTAAGCTTTGGTCTATTTTCCGATCCCGGCTTGCTATAAAGCTCAACTGCCTTTATTAAAATTCCATTTGACGTATTCAGTAATACACCCGGAACGCAAGTATAAATTCTGTCATTTTTACTTGCATTATTTGCTGAAATCATAACCGATGTTCCCTGATGATTATCAATGCACATTGATACCTTATAACGGTAAAATGAACCTGTTCCGTTAGACTGTGCAGAATAGACCACAGGAACCACCCCAAGGATATTATCATTTAATCTTATTTTAATTATTTCCGTCTTAACAGATTTACTATCTCGCCCAACATCACCCATATGTTCTACAGCACCATTACCAAACCGCTTGAGAGGAGGTACCCCCGCTGCTCCAAACATGGCAACATCAATCTGCTTGCCATCCGTTGTATAAACCAAAGCATAAATATCGTAATCTGTCCCCGTCTTCCAAGATACTGACGCTGTAATTTCAGGTGTTTTATCAATTAAGACTGGGTCCTTACCTTTATCGAGATTAATCTTGCCTTTAATTTTTTCAAGATTTATTGAGGCTAATGAATGGTTCAAACTTTCTTCACTTACAGGTTCTTTCTTTTTAGTTGCTTGAGATACCGAAGATAGGTTCTGCTCTACGGATTCAGAAACCTCAACACCATAATTTCTGCACAAACCATCAAGGCCCGACACGAAACCCTGCCATATTGCACGTGCCTTTGGTTGGCCATTTTTTAAATACAATTCTAAAACAACTATTCCATTCTCATTTGTAAAATTTGAGGGCACTAACTGAATAACATCTCCACCAACGTGTATCTCAGCTCTAAGATTCTTTACATTTGAAAAACCCGTGGCATTATCCTCTGTAAGCGTAACAGCTATTTTAGTAATACCCGCTGGTGCTTTACTTAGGTCAAAATTAATTTTATGATTCTTGGTGTTACCCAAGTCATATGGTGAGATAAAGGTGGCTACACCAAAAGGTCCTTCCGGTTGATTATAAAATACAATTCCACTATCCCCCTGCACCTTGCCCGCATCGGTTACAAGGAAGGCAGTCAAAGAAATATCTATCAAATGTGAGATATCATGCGTAACAATAACAGTGCCTTTAGAAGCACTAAGAACAATATTTCCCCCCGTTTGAAGAGATTGTTTCATAATGGTCATCAACCTTTCTCACTTTTACTACGATATATTTATAATTTTCTGTACTAAATGCCGAAATCCTTTTTATTACAACAATTCTATTGCCTAAATATCCCAACATGTACTTTCAAAAAATAAAATTGCATTAGTGAAAGAGTCTGTTCGAAAAGTCTCTAGATAAACCTCTTTTTCTTCTTTGATTTTACGCAGCCTGACCAGTTGCGAAATTTCTTCAACTCGCAAAACGTACTCTCGGCATATACTGGAATCTCATACCAATAGTGAACTCGTTCAGCTAAAGCTGAACATCGGGGCTTCAGATGGGGATTTCACCCCACCTGAAGTAAAAAGAGGAACTCCCACTTATAGAAGTGTGAGTCTTAGAAATCGGATAAAAAACCTACTGCCCTAACAGAATACCTACCGATATGTATAAAACTTAATAACTTAGGTACCGGTACCAAGTAACAGCTTGATGAACTGCGCAACCAATTGCGGATCAAATTGAATGCCGGCATACCTTTTAAGCTCGCCCACCGCTTCCAGCTGGGTCATGGCTTTTCTGTAAGGTCGGTCGCTGGTCATGGCATCATAAGCATCAGCAATGGACAGAATTCTACACTCTAACGGGATCTCTTCACCTTTTATCCCAAGGGGGTATCCTTTGCCGTTCCACCATTCATGATGCTTTAAAATAAAGTCAGCTATGGGGGTCAAGTCGGGAGCAGACTGTGCAATACGGTAACCAATTTCACTGTGTCGCCGCATTTCTTTCACTTCTTCCCCGGTTAGAGAGCCATTTTTAAACAATATACGGTCAGGAATACCTACCTTGCCGATATCATGAAACTGAGCTAACAGGCGCAATTCAATTCTTTTTTGTTCAGATAACTTTAACGCCTTGGCCAGATCTATTACTAGGTCATGGAGGCGGTCAGCGTGCCCTTCGGTAATATAGTCTCTTTCCTCCAAAGTTTGCATGAGAGTATTAACAATAGCACTTCTCGCACTTCTACTGTGATAAAGCTTTTCACGATACATGTTGTCATCAGCTTCTTTAAATAACTCCATAATACCGGCTGACACACCACTGGAGGTTGCAAAGCCTACGGATATGCTTAATGGAACTTTGGGATTTTCCGTGTTATATTCAAAAACGGCATTACGAATCCGCTTGGAAATTTTATCCACTTGGATTTCGTCGCTATTGGGAAGTAAAACAGCAAATTCGTCACCACCGATTCGTGCCACCACACAACTGTCACCGACGGATTCCTTTAAAACTTTGGCTGTTGCTACCAGCAGCTTATCGCCAAATTGATGTCCCAAAGAATCATTTACAAGTTTAAGACCATTTATATCACAAACGATTAAGCTTATTAATTGAAAATTATTAAGGCTCATTTCTTGTTCGAAGAAAACCCTATTATAAAGGCCCGTTAGTGGATCATGCCAACTTAGATATTTTAATTTATTTTCCAGACGTTTGCGGGCGGTTATGTCACGAACAACACAGACAAACCCACCCTCGTCAAGCAAAGTTATGGAAATGTCGTGACATAACTCCATTCCATCGTATGTCTTAACAGTTGCTTCCCCTTGCCACTCCCCTTTTGCAATAACTCTTGGCTTTACATCCCTTTCAATTCTCTGCACTTGTTGTCTATCATAGAGAACTTTCCATGACTGACCAATTAATTGCTCACGATTAGCATATCCATATATTTTGGCTAATGCTTTGTTTACGTAAATAATATTCTCTTCGGAATCAAGTATTGCCATTCCGTCTGTTGAGCTCTCCATGGCAGTGGATTGCACCTTTAATAATTCCTCAGACTTTTTTCTCTGAGTAATGTCTCGGACAATTGACAATACAACATTTTCACCGTTTAGAATAAATAAATGGGAACTAATTTCCACAGGTATCTTCTTGTTGTATTTCGTCAAGTGAGCTATTTCAAATGTAACATGTTTCTTTTGAAGTAGTTCATCCATTATTTGTGGTACATTTTCTATGTGTTCTTTAGCGTCAATGTCTAAAGGGGACATTGCTAATAGTTCTTCCCTGGAATAGCCCCACATTTGGCAAGCTACATCATTGACTTCAATATAGCGACCGGGAAATCCGTCTTCAGTTATATGATGCAACGCAATTGCATCATTGGTATTGTTAAATAATTTACGGAATTTTTCTTCATTTTCTCTTAAGGCATGCTCTATCTGTTTCCTTTCAGTAACGTCCCTATTCATACTGCCCCAGGCAATTGTTTCATCCTCATCTTTTACGGGAAAGACAGTAAACTCTCCAATAAAACCTCCGCCGTCTTTACGTCTTTGTGGTATATCTCCGCACCACTTATTACAATACTGCATGCAATTAGTGATTTCATGTTCTACTTCTTCAGCGTTTTGACTTGCGTTGAAGATCTTAGGGCTTTTTCCTATTAGATCATTGCGGGAATGCCCAGTTGATTGTTCTGTGGCCTCATTGGCATAAATTATTTTACTTCTAAAGTCTGTAATGATAACACCATAGGGCAAGCTTTCCACTAGTTTCACGAGAAGGTATTCTAGTTCTGTTTGTTTTAGCTGGGGTTCAATCCGATTTTTTATAATAGTTTTATCTTTGTCTCTCATGTTATGAGTTGCCCCCAAGTCTAATTATTCCTTTATATAAGATATTTAGACATTATGATACAATCTCCTTGCTCTTTTGACAGAAAATTCTTTTAAGCAAGAGTTGAAAAATTACAGCATAGATGAACCTATAGTAAATTTTCTGTAATATGAAGATATCTAATTGACGAGCATACACGTATTGAAGGGGAAAAAACTGGGCACATTAGGCAGGAATCCACTCCCTAAATGGAATAAATCCTGATTATATTAAAAGGATTCTGGCTAATAGATTGAAATAGCGAAGAGATTTGCCCAAAAATCGGAGACATATTGTGGTCTTAGCGTTCCCAATTGGTAAGTTTAAACCTTACAAAGAAGGTACTTCCCTCAGAACTCGTTTCTACGTCTATACTGGCATTATGCCTGGCAGCTATACTAAAACAAACCGCAAGCCCTAACCCTGTCCCCTCATCCTTTGTTGTTAGGAACGGGGTGCCCAATTTATCGAGAATAGCAGGTTCAATTCCTTTACCCTGATCGCTAACGGCCAAAATCACTTCATTTGCCTCAGTAAAAGTTTTTATAGTAAGCGTTTTACCGACTTCCATTTCCTCCAGACCATTACGAACAAGGTTAAGAATTAATTGTCTGATTTCCTTTTCATCTACTAACAAATCAGGTATATTACTTAACTCTAACTGACTGTATAAATTAGATTTGAAAACTTCTGCTTGGATTAATGGGAATATGGTTACAATGATATTCGTAAGGTTCATCATTTTCTTTTCTACAGGCTTGTCCTTAGCCAGCGATAGGAATTGGGTGATTATAGAGTTGGCCCTATCTAACTCTTCAATCATTAAATCCATGTATTTTTTATAGGTTGTTAATTCTTTTTTACCCTGAAACATTTGCAAAAATCCACGCACAGTCGTCATTGGGTTTCTAACTTCATGTCCAATCCCTGCTGCCATTTGCCCCACCAGGTTAAGCCGGTCTAGACGGGCCATTTCCTGTTCCATTTTCTTCCGTTCAGAAATATTACGAGTCACAGCTAATAAATATTTCTTGCCCTGAATTACTGCACTTTTAAGATTTACCTCTACCCATAAGTGCTCACCTGATTTATCTTTGCCTAACCATTCAAAAAGCAATGGTTCACCTCGAGATGCTCTGCGCATCAAGGTGGTAGCATTATCCATGGTATATGGAGGAACGTCTGCAATAATGTCTGCAACATTTAGACTGCATAATTCATGGTGCGTGCAACCATACAATTGACAGGCTTTTTTATTTGCATCAATAATTTTACCTGTTTCCATTTCGTGCAGTATTATAGCGTCATTTACTGCATTAAAAATTGTACGATAGTTTTCTACTGATAGGATTAAATTATCCAGCAATTGACTATTTTGCAGTGCTATGGCAGTATGTTCGGCAAATACAGTTGCTATCTTAACATCGTTACTATTAAAACCACCTGGCTTGTTCCCTAAACCGATCATACCTTTGGGTTTATTCTTACAAACCATGGGCGCAAGTAACACGTTTTCAACGTTTACATGTCCGTCTGGTAGACAATTAAACCATTTGCTGTTGGCAAAATCATTATCATATACTACCTTGCCCGTTTTGCATGCTTGTGCGGGAAGACCGCGGATTGGTATTGGAGTGGAAGGATCAATACCACATTTAAAATTACCATTATCTATTAGCAAAAAGTCATTATCAATGCTATCCTCTGAGTATAACCTTATGTAGCCTATAGGTGCCTCTATAAGTTTTAAACAAGCTTCAAGATTAGCTTTGGCCGTATCTTTAAAGTCTTGTTGATTGGATATTGCACTGGTACTCTCTAAAAAAGCGGTTATTTCCGTAGCTCGCTGCTTTGCTTCTTCGAGAGCGTCCCACAGCATTCTTTCAGTACGCTTACTTTCCGTAATATCAACGATTAAACCTACCACGCCTACTACGCTGTCATTTCCGCCTGTTACATAAGTGGATTTGTAAAAAACAACATTACGCTCAGAACCATCTTGATGTGGGATAGTAGTCTCATAAACCTGAGTGTCTATTTTACTGATCAACTCATCATCCATCGTTTTTAATACGTTAGCTGTAGTTATAGGCCAAATATCGTAAACCGATCTTCCCATTACCTTTTCCTTTGGCAATCCCACCCATTCTTCAAATGCAGGATTACAGCCCAGGTACAAACCATCGGTATCCTTAAAAAAAACGGGGTTGGGTATGGTTTCAAGTAAAGTTTGAAGGAAATGCGCATGCTGGTGCAGCGTACATTCAGCCTGTTTTCGTTTAGTGATGTCTTGTTGAACACTAGCCCAGGCTATTGGTATGGTGTCGTCATTATAAATGGGGAAGATTAGAAAATCACCAAGATAACTGCTGCCGTCTTTTCTTCTTTGTATTATTTCTTTGTCATAGACTTCACCTGATCGCAAACGGTTATAAATATCCTCTTGGATTTTTTCAGCATTTTTTTCAGCGTTGAGGATGACTACTGGTTCATTCATCAGCTCGGCGCGTGTGTAGCCCGTATGACTTTCCAAAGACTTATTTACGTAAGTTATCCTACTATTAAAATCTGTTAAAACTATGGGATTGGGCAAGTGTTCTACAACTTGCGCCAATATATAATGCATTTCGCTTTCTTTCTGCTCTAATTTTAATTTTAATTCAGCATTTTCCTTACGCAAATCAATTAATTCCTTCAAAATCACACACCCCCAATTGCCCTTGGAACAATTTGAAATAATAGTTTGGATTGGGGATAATTAGACGTTTGTTTAGAAAATACCTTTGGGAAAGCTGTCGAACTCTGGAAAAAATTTAGATACCACTCACTGAAATATGGGCTTATGAGGGCAGTATTGGTGCTCACTGACATAATAGGCCTAGGTACGCAAATTGTATGTTCTTCTTAACTCTTCGATTCTACCTTCAACATCTTGCTTTTAGCTTTATTGTTTTCATTAACCTCTGCTCAGCCAACACGAACGGTCATTTTCTGCAAAGACTTTAAAACTATAGTACCTATCAATGAACTCGTTCAGCTAAAGCTGAACATCGGGGCTTCAGGTGGGGATTCAACCCCACCTGAAGAGAAAAAGTGCAAACTCCCACTTATAGAAGTGGGAGTCTTAGAAATCAGATAAAAGTTCATGTCAGCCGATATATTATAGAAATAGGTGGGTGAACCCAATATAATTCCATCTGCCTCCAAAAGAAGGGGATATATTTTTTGCATGTCGTCATCAATTACGCACTTGAAAGTATCTTTGCATCCCTCACAACCTGTACAGTCTTGTATTAAATAATCTCCAAGAAAAATTAATTCTGTTTCTACACCTTCTTCTTGGGCTGCTGCAATAGCCTCTTGTACAAGAGAAGAAGTATTACATATTATTTACCTCCAAGTTCGTCTACTTTATTCCATTAATAATAAAAATTACCCGCGGAAAATCCTTGGGTAATTTTTATTATTCAACACCTATATAGTTGCACGCTTTATCTTAATAAATATGGCACCCTCATTTTCATCCCACTCTGCGTCAAATAACCCTTTTTTATCTATGCCAAAGAAATTAACGAATCCTTTACTTTGTAATTTACCTTCGGTTAACTTAAGGCCACCACTTTCGACAGGTGTTAACCTAAGTATTTTATCAACAGGATCAAAGGCTACAGAAACACTATTTTCGCCAATCTCTTGGTGTAGGTCAGAACTAAGAATTAAATGCGTCTTGGTTAGCTTAGCTGATTTAGGTCTTAAACCGCCTCTAGTAGGATTATATTCAATGAAACCCATAGTAATTATTGACCTCCTATATAATAGTATATATAATCTATCACATCAGGATTGCAAGGGCAAGTTGAATATGAACATATATATTAATGAACTAATAATATAGTACCTCCTAACTAGCAATAACACAATACTGAAACTTAGCTATGATAAATAATAATCAATGAGGGGAACACCAAAAATATAAGCAAAGTCAGCATTATACAAAAATCTATATACCCAAATGCTTTTGCATTGCGTGCAATATTATGGCGTTAATTCCTGGTACAAATACAAATTGCATTACAACTAACTATTTAACCCGCTACCAGGAGACAACCAGAAACATAAAACCCTACTGACTGAGAATATAACTGGACTTGTAACGCCTTCCAAAATCACTGATCACCTTCTTTTTAAAGCTAGTTTTCACAGCAATTTGCCAAAACTAACAAGCGAGAGAAGATAATTATCAACACCATAAAGCATATTGCAGCGGGCATTTGCCGACATCTTTATTTGACAAGAATAAAAGGGCACCTGCCAGAGCATCAATAACCCAATAGGTTTTATTCTTAGTCTTGCAGTGACCCGAATAATATGCTACCGTTGGATTGCTAGGCTTTTCAACTACAAAACTTGAGCTTAAATAGGAGGTGTTTTTGATGGGGTGTTGTTGTGGTAATAATTCCTCTAAAACCGTAACCCTTAACGTAGAAGGTATGTCCTGCAATCACTGCAAAATGGCAGTGGAGAAGTCCCTTACCGAAGCAGGAGTGGATAAGATAGAGGTGGATCTGGAAGGTAAAAAAGTCACTGCCACCTTTAATCCCGATAAGCTTAAAGAAGATGCTGTTAAGAAAGCAATCGCTGATGCCGGGTATGAAGTGAAAGAATAAAATATTACAATAATCTTATCACAGTGGCAAGGTTTATCCCTGACAGCAGGAGCGAAGGAAGGATTACTAAAAAAATCCTTCCTTCGCTTTACTTTTTATCTGCTATTGGAAGAACCTTACTCCACCTAAGTAAAGGCCCCCCAAGAACACGGTTATGATAAGGATAAAATGAAATACTATCCAGGCCCATTTACCATACCGAAAAGAATCCTGGCTGATAGGCCTTTGTGCTTTTTCTGGAACAATCAGATTGCCAATCCAGTCAAACAGCAGGAAATATATCCACCACCAGGTATAGGAATCCCAGAAGTCCCATTGGAAATTATACTGTATCAATTTCGTACTGTTTAGGACAAGCGTTTCTCCTAACATCCCTAAATGCACTATTGTCCAATAAAAAGGAATTTTGTATGCCCATAATTTGGGGCTGTATCTCACACCCAGCAGAACGTAAAAAGGAAATACCGTTAATATAGCCTCAAAGGGCATTATCGATATCTTGGGGAAAAGGCGCACAGGAAATGAATAAAATCCTGTTTTGACAAAAATGTAACAAAGGATATTACCTACCAGGCCGCTGATGATAAATAGTAAGCCATATCTTTTCCAATCGTATCTAATGATTAATAAACTTCCAATTATGCTAAACACAGTGGCTAAAGCCAAGATTAATAATTCGGTACTCCAGTAGAGATTCATATCTATATCCTTCGCTAAAAGTTTATTAAAGGTTATTATCTACTCCATAGGCTGATAAAAATTACAAAACTTGCAGGTTTTATATGGAATTTAAAGAAATATATAAAAAAGTGTATTTTTCAAGAGAAGATAAGCGGAGGAGAAGCATGAACTTTATATTTTTTTTACAAGGTATTCCCGAGACTATAGGTGTCATTGCTTTAAGTTTGGCTTTTGCACGGATTCAACTGCGCTGGGGACCAATAATAGCAGCAGGGACAGTGATATCTATAACGGGTTCCATAATTAGGGCGTTACCTATTACATTAGGAATTCATACCATTGCAACGTTGTTATTATGTGTTTTATTCGTCACAAAGGCAACCCGCATTTCCCCAGCTAAGGGATTTATAGCTATCACTGCCAGCGTTGCAGTTTTACTATTCCTTGAAATGATAATTCACCTTTGCTTGGTTAATTCGATAGGCCTTAATCTGCAAACCATATCACATGATAGTTTACTTTGGACATTAATTGGGCTTCCCCAGGCAGTAATATTATTTATTCTTGCATTGGTGATTAGTAGGGTCAAAACCCCGGCATTGGGTGGGTGGAAGATATGAGTTTATCTTTCAGCAAACGCTGGGCAGGACATTTAGCCAAAAGGACAGGACAATCAGATGAAAATGAAGCTGTCCTCGCTTATGTTATAGAAGTGTTAATCATCAACTTATTGAATATAACAGTTATACTCACTCTTGGTTTTTTATTTAATGTATTGCCGGAAATTATCACCTGTATGGTTACAATAGCTTTGTTAAGGTTTACGGCAGGCGGTGCTCATTCCAATAATCCCTGGCGATGTGCTGCCGTAACTGCTTTTGTATTTTTGGCCATAGCCTTAATTGCTTCTTACCTTTCATCAGTCAATATATTCTACTTAGATATACTGTCAGTGTTGGCAATACTATTTTGCTTTTTCTCAGTTATTCGTTTTGCCCCTGTAGATTCCCCTTCCGCTCCAATCTTATCCGCTACAAGACGCAAACGACTAAAATATATGTCACTGCTAATCATTTTTTTATTAACAATAACCATAATTTTTTTGCAACAGACTACATGGATTTACGCAAGAGAAATACTGGCTGCAATGATACTATGTACATTATGGGGAAGCTTTAATTTAACCGGCGCAGGACATCGATTAATGAGTTTTATAGATAATTCCTTTACTATCTTATCCCAAAAAAGGAGGTGAGTTAGTGAAAAGAATAACTAACAAGCTATTCAATGCTGCAGTAACAGTAATGTTAGCAGCCGCGGTTTTTATCGTGACTCCTACATGTTTCGGTTTCCACTACCAGCCAGAAGTACCAAAGTCATTAAGGAAATAGTCCAGAAAAAGGTGGTGTTCACCACCTTTTTCTGGATTCGGGGTGATCACTTGACATCAGAAAAGGAAAGACAAAAAGAATTATATGAAAATATTACCACTGCTCATATGCTATGTCTCCTTATTTTCACTTTAGCTGTAATACTAAGTGGTATCGATGTTTTTCCCAGGGAGTATTTGTATACTTACGTTAATATTGGATTATTCATCCTACTATGCTCCATGGGAGCCGTAATTGTTTTACTATACAATACTAAAATCAGTGCATTACCCAAGAACCCAAAGTCCATTCACTGTATTGATATAGCCTATGTAGGTTTTCCATTATTAGTGGCTACCCTAACTCTGTTCGTTACTGAAAAAAAGCTTCCCTATGCCGAAGCTATCCTTTTACTTCCCATACTCATTACAGCATCGGTTATGGGCAAACTACCGGGCTTAATCATGGCTACAATTTGCAGCATTCTTCTTATTTTTAATGAAATGGTGATAACCCCGGGAGTAAATGTTTTACAGGCAACTGAGTCCGGATTAATCCTGATCAGCCTGATGTATGTGGTGGGTTGGTTCATAGGCGGTCTGGCAAACCTGGAAACAAGAAACCGGGAATACCTCACCGAAATTGCTAACACAGACATACTGACAGGATTATATAACCACCGGTACTTTCAGGAAATGTTAAAAAAATATTTTTCCAAAGGGATTACCGCGTATAATCGATTATCATTAATCATTTTGGATATTGATTATTTTAAAAATTATAATGACACTTTTGGCCACCTGGCTGGGGATGAAGTGCTAAAAGCCTTTGGAATCCTATTAAAAAAAGAGGTAATAGACAGTGGTTTTGTAGCCCGCTACGGCGGAGAAGAATTCGTTGTCGTACTACCGGGTTACAACAGTCAGCAGGCATTGGAAAAGGCCGAAGATATTAAAGATAGAATTGAACAGCAGCAGTTTTTCGGTGAAGAACACCAGCCCGGCGGTAAAATCACCATATCCTGCGGTATAGCAACCAGCCCGGACCATGCAGTAAAAGCACGGGAATTAATCAAACAAGCTGATAATGCTCTTTATAAGGCTAAAAGTTTAAGCAAAAACAAAGTAGAATTATACTTTTCAGTATTTGATGACCTTGAGCTGGATGAGAACGAAAAAGACCTTCTGAATTCCATTCGGACGTTAATATCTGTAATTAACGCCAAGGACCGGTATACTTACGGGCACTCGGAAAGAGTCACCGAATATTCTATCAAACTGGCCGAAAAAATTGGTGTTTCGGAACAAGAAATGCGGCTGCTAAAATATGCGGCTTTTTTACATGACATCGGGAAAATTGAGATAGACAGAGATACTCTGACTAAACCCGGCCGTCTTAGCGAGCAAGAATGGGGTATCCTTAAGCAGCATCCGAGATGGGGTAGTGATATCGTTAAATCAGTGACGCAGTTAAGATCTACTGTACCAATTATACTTTACCACCATGAAAACTACGACGGATCCGGCTATCCGGAAGGAATAAAAGAAGAAAGCATTCCCACTTTGGCTAGAATTATCAGAATTACTGACAGCTTTGATGCCATGACGTCAAACCGCACTTATAAGACAAATATGTCCCCCGATGAAGCTATAGCCGAGATAAAACGGTGCTCGGGGAGCATGTATGACCCGGAACTGGCACGTAACTTTATAGAAATAGTACAGGCTAACACCTATATGAAAAATTTACATACGAATAAACTACCTGAACCTCAGGAATACTACTCCCGTAAATTAAGTAAAAAACCATGGGAGGAATATACTAATGCCCCAACAACAACTAGGACAAATAATGACTAAAAATGTGGTATCAGTGAGCCCAGAGCAGTCAGTCGCAGAAGCCGCACAAAAGATGAGCCAATATAATATAGGCTCGGTACCGGTAGTAGAAAACGGACAAGTTGTAGGGATTTTAACGGACAGAGATGTCTCGCTGCGGGCAACATCCAAGGGACTTGACCCTAATAATACTAAAGTAAATGCTGTAATGTCTCAAAATTTGGTGACTGGATCTTCACAAATGGATGTCCATGAAGCAGCAGGTCTGATGAAGCAAAAGCAAATCAGGCGTCTTCCCGTAGTTGACAATAACCAGCTTGCCGGTATGGTATCCATTGGTGACTTGGCCACCAAGAACGTTTACCAGAATGAAGCAGGAGAAGCATTATCAGGTATTTCTCAGCCTTCATCCCCACTACTATAGAGTTTAAAATAAGCAAACAACAAGGCCGGGTGGTTTAAAGTCCGGCCTTGTTGTGGTTTCAGTTTCACTCACTTCACTCACCTTTCACTCTCTTAGGAACCTTATTCCTTTTATTTATTTGTGCTCTTTCCAACTCGGCTTTGAAAAAAGGCTCCTCCCAAAAATGTTTTAACCACCTGTGAAATTTTGCAGTTAAATCCACTTCAACCACCTCTTTTCCATTATGTCCAAAAAACAAATCTTAGATTATTCAAAAAAGAATGATTTTTTATGAAACTATGTTTAAAAAAGCCTGAAGGATCTATTTGAACTATATTTCATTATTTGAGATTTGATAGAGTAATTTGACAATTGCTCATAATTAATTGACTGGTTTACTATGGTAATAGTGTAATTAACAGGTTTGACTAGTGACAAAAGACACTATCTTCGGCTACAGAGACAGGAGTGGAGTTTGTTAATTATTTTTTATGGGGGCAGGTGATCTATTAGAAGGAGTTAATAATCCAGTAACATTAGCGATCAAAAGTATTCTAACGCAAGAATTCCAACCTTTATTACAAAGGAGGTCGAAAGAATGCCAAGGTTTAAAGATCCAAGCCTTACAAGCCGGCCATCGGGTAAGGCACCCAGGGTAGTTGATCCCAAAAATATAAAACGGTCAATAGACCCCGCAGTTGTTGAGATGATTGACGTAGCCCAAGAACAAGGGGTTGTTACGGCGTTCGACCGCGTTTTAGCACAGCAGCCTCAATGTCAATTTGGCTATAAAGGTATTTGCTGTCGCTTCTGCATGATGGGCCCATGCCGCATTAAAGCTGAGAAAGGCCCTGCCAGCAGGGGGATCTGTGGGGCCAACTCGTGGACCATAGTGGCCCGCAGTGTGGGCCTGATGATTCTGACCGGCTGTGCATCACATGCCCAGCACGGGAATCACATCACTCATACCATGCACATGATAGCCGAAGGGGAAGCACCGGATTATGAAATAAAAGACGAGGACAAGTTAAGGCGAATTTGCCAAAAGGTTGGTATTGGCACAGACGGCAAAGATAAAATAGCCCTGGCCAAAGAATTATCGGAGAAAGCAAGCGAGGACTTCAGCCGCCTCAAGGGCGAAGGTGAAGCAACATGGATAGCTGATATGGTTACCAAGGATAGAAACAAGCTTTACCGGTCACATAATGTTATGCCTCACGGTATCCATGCAACCATATCAGATCTTGTCACCCAAGCTCACGTAGGTATGGATAACGATCCGGTAAACTTGGTGTTTAGTGCCGTCCGGGTAGGTTTGGCTGACCTGGCCGGAAAGTGGGTTGCCACTGACCTGTCGGATATTATTTTCGGTACACCCGAACCGGTTGCAAGTGAAGCCAATATGGGCGTGCTGGATCCCAAAAAAGTTAACATCGTGTTACACGGCCATAACCCACTGCTTAGCGAAATGGTGGTTGGGGCGGCACGGGAAATGGAAGAACAGGCCAAGGCCGCTGGCGCAACCGGCATCAACCTGGTAGGTATTTGTTGTACCGGTAACGAGGTATTAATGCGCCAGGGAATCCCTCTTGTTACCTCCTTCTCCTCACAAGAACTTGCCATCTGCACAGGTGCCGTTGATGCCATGGTAGTGGACGTACAGTGCATTATGCCTGGATTAAATACCATAGCTCAGTGTTTTGGCACCAGGCTGATTACTACTTCTGATATTGTTAAAAACCCAGGCACCATCCATATAGACTATCAGGAATCCAAGGCTATGGAGAATGCTCAACAGGTTGTGGGACATGCAATTGAAGCCTACCAGGAACGCGGCACCCGTCCTGTACACATTCCCAATATTAAGAGTAAGACTGTGGCAGGCTGGAGCAACGAGGCCATTTTCGAGCTTTTTAAAACCGTGAATCCGGATAACCCTGTAAGAGTCTTGAACGACGCTATTTTATCCGGAGAGCTTAAAGGGATCATTTTAATGGCCGGATGCAACAACTTAAAAACTTTCCAGGATCAAGCTCACATAGAAATTACCAAGGAAATGCTCAAAAACGACGTATTTGTGGTCACTACCGGCTGTAACGCTCAAGCTTGTGCCAAAGCAGGTTTAATGGATCCGGCCAACGTTGATAAGTATTGTGGTGAAGGGCTGAAGAAATTCCTTAAACGCATTGGTGAAAAAGCAAACCTTAGTACTGGCTTACCACCGACATTCCATATTGGTTCCTGCGTTGACAACTCCAGAGCGGCTGAGCTGCTCATGCTTATGGCAGAAGACCTTGGCGTAGATACTCCCAAGGTACCCTTCGTGGCATCGGCACCGGAGGCCATGAGCGGCAAGGCTACCAGTATCGGGACCTGGGCAGTGACCATCGGGATGCCCACCCACGTAGGTACCATGCCCCCAGTTGAAGGCTCAGATTTAATATACAGTATTTTAACCCAAGTTGCCGGAGACGTATTTGGCGGTTACTTCATTTTGGAACCGGATATTGAAACTGCCAGCCAGAAACTGCTCAACGCATTGGAATACAGGACTTGGAAGCTAGGGATTCATAAAAAGGTAGCTGACGATCAAGAAGCCGCACTATGTCAAAACTGGTAAAAAATAAGGTCGAAGGGAGGAATGAAAATGACCGAAACCTCTAATTTTGATCAACTATTCGAAGGCGCTATTGAGCCGGGTCAAGAGCCCAAGCCGCTCTTTAAAGAAGCGTACGAAGGCGCCATTACTGCATGCAGCTATGCAGAAATACTTTTAAACCAGGCTATCCGCGAATATGGTGAAGATCAGCCGGTAGGATATCCTGATACAGCTTATTACCTGCCTGTAATCCGCTGCTTAAGCGGTGAAGAAATTAAAACCTTAGGCGACATGGTACCGGTACTAAACCGTGCCCGTCATGCT
This sequence comes from Bacillota bacterium, assembly GCA_009711705.1. Lineage (GTDB taxonomy): Bacteria > Bacillota > Desulfotomaculia > Desulfotomaculales > VENG01 > VENG01. Next base: position 215,667 of record VENG01000008.1, on the reverse strand, counting down.
ATTAAAGAGGAAAAAACATTTGAGAATGCCCGTATCTGGGGTGAGTCCACCTGGTACGCCGCTGATATTATCGAGGCAGTACGCTACCTGAAAAACACCGAAGAAAACCCGCTGCACACAGCACCCTGGACCGGATTCATCGGTGACCCGGTGGTCCGTCAGTACGGCGTCAAGATGGTGGACTGGACTATCCCCGGCGAGGCCTTAATTTTAGGCCGCGCCAAGGATGCCGAGTCAGCCAAGAAAATAGTCAGTGACTTGATGGGTAAGGGTCTTATGCTCTTCCTCTGTGACGAGATTATTGAACAGCTCATGGAAGTTAACGTTAAACTGGGCGTTGACTATATTGCTTACCCGCTGGGTAACTTTACCCAGGTGGTACACTGCGCCAACTACGCCCTGCGTGCCGGCATGATGTTCGGCGGTATCGCACCCGGTGACAGGGACGCCCAGCGTGCCTACCAGCGCCGTAGTATTCTGGCATTTGTCATATACCTAGGCGAGCACGATATGGTCAAGACCGCTGCCGCCATGGGTGCCATTAACATGGGCTTCCCGGTGATCACCGACCAGGAACTGCCGGAAGACAAGCAGATTCCCGACTGGTTTGTTTCCGAGCCGGACTACGATAAGATTGTACAGAAAGCCCTGGAAACCAGGGGCATTAAGATTACTGCAATCGACATTGATGTACCCATCACCATTGGCCCAGCCTTTGAGGGTGAGAGTATCCGCAAAAAGGATATGTACGTTGAATTTGGCGGCACCAAGACGCCTGGCTTTGAGCTGGTACGTTCAGCTGCGGAAAATGAAGTTGAAGACGGTAAGGTGGAGCTCATCGGTCCTGATATTGATACTGTGGAAGCAGGATCACGCATGCCGCTGGGTGTGGTGGTTGACGTATACGGCAAGAAGTTCGAGGAGGACTTTGAGCCTGTTTTAGAGCGCCAACTACACTACTTCACCAACTACGGTGAAGGTACCTGGCACGTGGCTCAGCGTGACATTATGTGGATACGTTTCAGTAAGGATGCCTTTGAGAAAGGCTTCCGCCTGAAGCATCTGGGTGATATTCTGTACGCCAAGTTGAAGGCTGAGTTCTCCGCTATTATAGACAGGGTTCAGATAACTTTATATTCAGATGAAGAGAAAGTAAAGGAAATGCGGGAAGTTGCCCGGGGTTACTACCAGAAGCGGGATGACCGCTTAAAAGAGCTTAATGACGAGAGCATAGATACCTTCTATTCTTGTACTTTATGCCAGTCATTTGCTCCCACCCACGTATGCGTTATCGCGCCTGAGCGCGTGGGGCTGTGCGGTGCGGTTAGCTGGCTGGATGCCAAAGCGGCCTATGAGATTAACCCGCACGGCAATAACAAGCCTATTCCCAAGGAAGGCGTAATTGATGATGTTAAAGGGCAATGGGAATCCTTTAACGAGTTTACTTTCAATAATTCACAACGCAGCATTTCCAATGTAAACTTCTATACCATCATGGAATATCCCATGACTTCCTGCGGGTGCTTTGAGTGTATACTGTGCATGGTCCCCGAGTGTAACGGCTTTATGGTGGTTAACCGCGAGCACAGCGGCATGACCCCGTCAGGGATGAGCTTTAGCACCCTAGCCGGAACCATCGGCGGCGGTGCCCAGATGCCTGGCTTTATGGGTATTGGTAAATCGTACATGGGCTCGCCCAAGTTTGTACCGGCTGACGGTGGACTGGCACGCCTGGTATGGATGCCTAAGGCCCTTAAGGAAGAGCTTCGCGGCATACTGGAAGAAGCAGCTGAAAATGCCGGTATGGGCAAAGATTTCGTCGATAAGATTGCCGATGAGTCTATTGGCACCAGCGGTGAGGAGATAATGTCCTTCCTGGAGGAAAAAGGTCACCCGGCATTAACTATGGATCCTTTAATGTAATTAATTAGGTTTAACTCATAAAAATGCTATATAATTCGTGAAGTAAAATTCACGAATACTCCTTCTTTTAGACTGTCAGGCGGGTAAGGTTTACAGATCTTTACTTTCTGGCAGGCTTCAACCTACGAGGCTATCCCGGCATTCCCCCATGCCGGGATAGCTTTTTTATACTTTAAAAATACAAAAAAAATCCCCCCACTGGGATATTAACTTCCCACCGGGGGTTTAAAGGATGGAAATACAACTTTAAATTTTAAAGTTTTATCTTAACCTAGAATTTTTCCAGGTAATTATCAATTTCCCACTGGTGTACTTGAACCCTGAAAGTATCCCACTCTTTTGTCTTAAGCTCAGTATAGATATTATGAATATGCGGACCTAATGCCTCACAGACCACTTGATCCGCAGACAGCTTGGCAAGTGCTTCTTTCAGATCCTCAGGTAAACTATCGATATGGGTATCCTTGCGTTCTCCGGTGGTCATTTCATATATATTACGGTCACAGGGCTCCGGGGGCTGCAGTTTGTTTTTGATCCCATCTAAACCAGCCTTAAGACTAGCTGCTATGGCCAGGTAGGGGTTACAAGACGGATCGGGATTACGCAATTCCACCCGGGTGCTCAACCCGCGCTTGGCCGGAATACGGATCAAAGGACTCCTGTTGCGCTCGCTCCAGGCAATGTAAACCGGTGCCTCGTAACCGGGAACCAATCTCTTATATGAGTTTACCGTGGGGTTAGTAATAGCAGCCAGAGCCGGAGCATGTTTTAAAAGGCCGGCAATATAATAGTAAGCATCCTGGCTTAACCCCCTGGGTGCAGCATCATCGTAAAAGGCGTTTTCCTCACCTTTAAATAATGACTGGTTCATATGCATGCCACTCCCATTGATGCCGGCAACGGGCTTAGGCATAAAGGTTGCATATAATCCGTGTCTTTGAGCAATGGTACGAACCACAAATCTGAAGGTTACAATTTTATCAGCTACATCCAGTGCATCGGAATATTTAAAGTCAATCTCATGCTGTCCCGGCGCCACTTCGTGATGTGAGGCCTCAATATCATAATCCATTTCTTCCAGGGTCAGGATAATACTCCTCCGTGCATCTTCGCCCAGGTCTACAGGTGTCAAGTCAAAATAACCGGCCTTATCATGGGTATCCACGGTAGGACGCCCTTCTTCATCTACGTGGAAAAGGAAAAACTCCAGCTCAGGTCCAACCTGCATAGTGTATCCCAACTCCGCCGCTTCAGCTAAAACTTTTTTCAGTGCATTCCTTGGGCATCCCTCAAAGGGAGTGTTATCAGGGGTATAAACGTCACATATTAATCGGGCCACGGCCCCTTCCCTGGGACGCCAGGGGAAAATCTGAAAGGTTTTGGGATCCGGGCGTAAGTACATATCTGATTCCTCAATGCGAGTAAAACCTTTTATTGAAGAACCGTCAAACATCAATTCTCCGTCAAGGGCCTTTTCCAGTTGATCAATTGGAATGGCCACATTTTTTAATACTCCGATGATGTCTGTGAACTGCAAGCGGATAAACTTTACCCCGGCTTCCCTGGCCCTGCTTATTAGTTCACTTTTCTTTTCTGCATGCATATTAATTTCCACCTCTCCACATGGTTTAAAACACAAAACGCCCTCTCGGGATTATTGCTTATAACAAATAATCCTCAAGAAGGCGCCATTGCCTAAATTTGTACAACTTTGTACAGTCTTATTTTAAATTGTTGGCCATGATCACGGCATCAGCTACAGCCCGCATAGATACTCGTTTGTTCATACTTTGTTTTTGTATGCGTTTAAAAGCTTCTGCCTCGGTAAGACCTAAAGTTTCCATCAAAATCCCTTTCGCCCTTTCCACCGTTTTTCTGGTTTCCAGTGTTTCTTTTAATTCTTTAATCTTACCTTCCAGTTTGCATAATTCTTCAAAATTGCTTCGGGCCAGTTCCATAGCCGGTAATAGAGAGTTTTCGTCCACCGGCTTTTGTAATAAGGCAGCACCCCTTGCTGCCCTGGCTTTTTCCAGCACCGTTGGGTCAATATAAGGTGTAAGTAATACCACCGGTGTCAGCCGGTCCTGCCACGCAATTTCTGCAATCTGCAAACCATCCATACCAGGCAATGATGTGTCGAGCACTGCTAATTCCGGTTCCCTGGACCTGATTAACTTCAAGGCCGTGATTCCATCACCGGCCTCACCTACTACGAAATACCCAAGCTGCTTGATAAGCACCTTAATCTTATTCCTGGAAGTATCATCGCTATCCCCCAAAACCACTCTTCGTTGGCTCATGGGACTGCCTCCTGTATAACAGTTCTATAACAAAAATGCCCTCTCACGGAAAAATATATTCCGGAGAGGGCATCATTGCCACGTATTTAAGATACATCATTGTATCTAATTAACTATTCAACTTTTACAATAATTATTATACACTTAGTCAATTAAAAAAGCAAGCCCGGTAACACTACTAATTCTTTTGCTCAGTTTTGAAAACCCGGTTTGACTTTTCCATCTGAATAAGCATTTGTTTTAATTCCGCAACAACGACTTCCAACTGGTTAAGCTTTGTCACTGCCTGACTAGGAGCACAATTACCATATTGAGCGCAGGAACTACACGGGTGGGCATATGCAATGGGGCATCCTGTCACCTTGCATCCCTCCTTTCATGGATTTCCTGGTGTCCGAAAAAAAAAACACAAACGCCCCCACTACAAAGAACCGTGAGGGCGTCATCGCCAAGTTTCGCGTCTCCGTTGACGCGACAATATTTAGTTTAAGTTATAATATGATACCAAGAAATTTACATTTATGCAATAGGTTTCATAATATATATTCAGAAAATTTACACAAAGCTATTATTGAATTTATAATGCATCATCGCCGGTCTCGCCGGTTCGCACGCGTAGAGAATTTTCCACTTCGCATACGAATATTTTACCGTCACCCACTTCTCCGGTATATGCCGCTCGTGAAATAGTATCCACTACCCCGTCAACCCAGCGGTCTTGCAGAACTATTTCCAATTTTACCTTAGGCAATAAATTAATACTGTATTCATGTCCCCTGTATATCCCTACCCGCCCCTTTTGCATGCCACAGCCAAGTACCTGGCTGACTGTCATCCCATATATGCCGAACCTTTCCAGAGCATCCTTAACCTCTTCCAGTTTTGCAGGGCGTATAATGGCCTCTATTTTCTTCATATGCTTCTCCTTTTTGTGTAAAGTCGGCACAAAGAATGTAATTCTTATTACCGGTACCCGGAAACACTTTGGAAACCGTTATACACAAGTTCCCTGAGGACAAGGATATGTATGGTTCAGTGGTGTGTTCCCTGGAGTTAGTATTCATCAAAGAATAATAATAATCCTTCAAAGCATGGTCTTCACCTTTTGGGGCGGGTCGGAAAATGGGCATGTTTGACCTCTTTAGGATGCCTTTGTTGCAGGCAGTGCTGCTTAATTGAATACCCTCGTCGCTTAACACGTACATACACTCTAATATTGGATACTTTTCAACATATTTAAACAAAGTATTATCAAACTCATGCAGTTCTAACCCGGATAGTCTAGATATTATTTCGTTTATTATTTGGTCATTTGCTTCCTGCTTCAATTTATTTATTTTAAATTTGTGATGAAGATGGTCCCGGAAACGATAACCCAAATTGCTTATCGTTTCAGCTAAAAAACGCTCCATATACTTGGGTATTTCTCGGGGCCGACAAAAATAGAAACCCTGGATCATATCCACACCCAATTCAAGCACGGTAATCGCTTCCTCTTCTGTTTCCACACCTTCGGCAATTACCAGCGTGCCAATACTACGTGCCAAATTGATCAAAGACTTACATACTGCTTGCTTGTGGTAATCTTCATTAATTGACCGTACTAAATAACGATCAATTTTTAATATGTCGGGTTTTACCATGGGGATTCGATTTAGGTTGGAATGACTATTACCCACATCATCAAGAGCAATTAAAAAACCTTTGTTTCTGTGTATTTTTATAAACCTCTTAAGGGCATAAATATCTTTTACCTTTGATTCTACAATCTCCAATACTACATTACCGGGATTTATATCAAAATTGTTAACTAAATTTTGCAGGTGCCCTGAACCTGTAACTCCCAAGTCCAGTATTGAAGTATCAAAGTTAAGGAATAGAATTAAATCCGCATCATAAGCCCCAAGCTTAAAATTTTTTAAAGCTTTTTTTCTACAAAGCCTGTCTAACTCAAGGGATAAGTTTTTTTCAATAGCCAGAGAGAATAGGTATTGCGGGGGTATTATATTTTTAGAAGCATCTATTATTCCTCTGGACAGAGCCTCATAGCCTATTATCGTTTTTTTCTTTACTGAAACAACAGGTTGAAAATATGTTGTAATATCTTCGTTCTTGATAATATGTTCTATATTAATTTCAGTCTCACTCCAATCCTATATCCGCACCGATAACCCCCACCACATAACTATTTTCAATAACCGGTACTGAAACTGTAAGACAAGGTTTGCGGGTAATGGCCGACACATAGACAGGTGAAACAAATATTTGGCCGGTTATGGCTTTCCTCCACCAATCTCTGACTTTGGCATTGGCCAGGCCTGCAGGAGGCTCGGAGAAGATAAAATTACCCGTGGCATCATTAGACCAAATTGCTTCCATATCCTGATTAGTTAACTTAATTTGTGCCAGTTGACTTTTGTGTTCCTTCAAGTCCATACGGATTATTCCCGGCCGGATGGCACTTCCATTCAGAATCTCTTTAATATCCTCTATTCTTGCTGCCATTTCACTCTTGACAAGATAAGATAGCTGGTTATTATCTACCACATTTTCCAAATTCAAAGCTAAATCCTGCAAAAGTTTACCCGTTTGTAATATGGAGTCAATATCTTGGTCACGAGAACCCATAATCGATTTAATTTCTTGTAAGTTGCCATTCACGTGGTGAAATGTTTCTTTGGCGGTGCTGTATACATTTTGAATGGAATTAAAGCTATTACTTAATACATTTTGTACATTTTGCAGCTGATCAGTTGCATCTCCCGATGATTTAAGGCTACCTGTTATACTTGTTACCACTGAATTAACATCTTTCTTCATTGTTCCCAAGACATCAAATGCCTGTTGTACCGCATGGGCAGTATGATCGGAAAGTTTACCGATTTCCTGGGCCACGACTGAGAAACCATGCCCTTGCTCACCTGCGCGTGCCGCCTCGATGGCGGCATTCAAAGCCAGTAGTTTTGTTTGTTCAGATATTTGACCTATATTTTCCGAAATTACTTTAACCTGCCCCACAGCCTCTTCAAGTTGCATGCTTTGTTCTTTTAAAGTATTATGACTGCCGGTTAAGTCATTGATGACACCACTCACCAGTCCTAATGCTGAACTGCTTTCTTGAATGGAAGATTCACTCATGGAAAAGCCTTCCTCCAGTGTGCTGCTTGTTTGCTGCACGGAGGCTGCAATACTCTCTATGCGCTCAAAGGCTGAAGAAATCTCGGAAACCGATTGTACAGCGGTTGACGTTTGATCAGAGGCAGCTATCACCTGCTGAGATGTTAAATCTATTTCTTGCACTAAAGACCTTACTTTATTAGTTAGATTCATTACCGATACCTGAAGCTGAAAAAAATCATCTACACCGTCCTCAATGTTGGGTGAAGGCAATTCCACCTGCTGCCAACTGCTAACTTGCTCCTTAACCTCACTAACCATTCTCTGATAACGTTTTTTGATACCGTAACAGACAGCCCCGCCGGTAATAGCAGCAAGGGCAAAGCCGGCCATAAACTCTACCACACTCATATCCACTCTACTCCCCTCGTGAAGATAAAAAGCCCTGATAACAGAGAAAGAGTTACCTGTTATCAGGGGCACCATCGCCTTGGAAAATACTTCATTGTATTCCCACTAAAATACCGGTATTAAATTATTTCTCCTCCTATTTATCCAGCATAGTTTGTAGAACCGGAAAAGGCGAAAGGGCTCTCCTTAAAATACCATGCACGTATGCAATACAAACCCCATAGTTGACTACGGGCACACCAACTTCTTTTACCTGCATTAGCCGGGAAAGCATTTCCCGGCGATTAATCATACACCCGCCGCAATGTACCACCAGCTTATATTGCGCCAAATCAGTGGGAAACCTCCCACCACTGCTCCATTTGAAGTCCAATTGGCCCCCCACAATTTGACGCAGCCAACGGGGGATTTTTACTGTGCCAATATCATCTTCAACCCGGTGATGGGTACATGCCTCGGCAATTAAAACCTTATCACCTGGTTGGAGTGTTTCAATGGCTTTAGCCCCATCCACCAGTGTCTTCAAGTCCCCCTTGAAACGGGCAAACAAAATGGAGAAGGAAGTCAACAGCACGTCAGGTGGTGTGTCAGCATCAGCCTTCAGAAAGGCCTGGGAATCAGTAATAACAATCCTGGGCTTTCTGTCTAATGTATCCAAGCATTCTTTTAGTTCCCTCTCCTTGACCACATAACCCATGGCATCATGATCCAAAATATCCCGCAGAGTCTGCACCTGGGGCAATATTAAACGCCCCTTGGGCGCAGCCAGGTCAATGGGAACCACCAAAACAGCTATATCCGCCGGGTTGAGCAGATCACCAACTATACTCTGTTTATCCCAGCTGGACGGCGCGTTCTTTACAATGGTAATTTTCAGGTCGGATATTCCCTCTTTAGTTTTAGCACTGACAATTTCCGGCCTAACTCCAAGTTTTGCCTCAGCTTCTTTTTCTATATTTTCTCTATCCGGTTGGATATCAATTTTGTTCAGCACCACCACTAACGGCATTTTTTTCTCCCGGCACCTGTTGGCAATATCCGTTTCGAATTCTGTTATACCGGACCCGATCTCAATAACCAGAAGAACCATATCAGCTTTGTTCAAGACGTCCCGGGAGTGCTGAACCCTCAACTCCCCCAGATAACCTGTATCGTCAATACCTGCCGTATCAATGATAATGACCGGTCCCACCGGCAATATTTCCATGGCTTTATACACGGGGTCAGTTGTAGTCCCGGGCACGCTGGAAACCACTGCAATATCCTGGTTGGTAAGTGCATTTATTAGGCTTGATTTTCCAGCGTTGCGCCGGCCAAAAAGAGCAATGTGTAACCGGTTGCCTCTCGGGGTGCTATTCATTCCAGTCACCTCCCGGGTGCGGAGATCATTTTTATATCTTTCCCGGCCATGCCCGGCCGGGTTGCCTCTTTGGGGCTTAACAGGTGATTTAATTCAGATTCAGTAAACAAGCCAGCCTCTAGCACTAATTCTTTTACCGTCCTCCCGTTTTTCAAAGCTTTGCGGGCCAAGGCAGATACAGCATCATAACCCACGTGGGGTGCAATAACGGCTATAATGACGAAGCTGTTATTCAAATGAGCCAGACATTTCTCTGGTACAGCTTCAATGCCGTTGATACATCGCCGTGCCAGCAGGCACATACTCCGGCTTAAAGTGTCCAAGGCCGGCAATAAATTGGCGCCAACCAGGGGTAAAAAGGCATTAAGCTCCAATTGACCCGCTTGAACAGCCAGGGTTATGGCCAAATCGCCTGCCATGACCTGGTAAGCAACCTGGGTCATCATTTCCGGTAATACCGGGTTAACTTTGCCCGGCATGATGGAAGAGCCGGCCTGCAGCTCCGGCAGCTTTATTTCACCCAGCCCGGCTGCCGGTCCCGAGGACAACAAACGTAAATCTGATGAGATTTTGACCAGGCTGGCAGCGCAGGCCTTGACCAAACCGGAGACTTCTGCAAAGACATCGGCATTTTGTGTGCCATCTATCAAATTTTCATTTCTGGCCAGACCCAAACCTGTTAAAGCTCTCAAACTCTCCACAACGGAGTAAATATATTCAGGCCTGGCGTTTAACCCCGTTCCTACGGCTGTTCCACCCATATTAATTTGCCGCAGTCTCTCTTCCACTTTATATAATCGCCAGCGATCCCTGGCAATGGCCTCGGCCCAGGCTGAAAACTCTTGGCCCAGGGTAACCGGCAGGGCATCTTGCATCTCAGTCCGGCCTATCTTAACCACACCGGCAAATTCTGCCTCTTTGGCTTGAAGTGCACCTTGTAATTCTGCACACGCCTCCGAAAGTTTAACCAGTAACCTGATGGAAGCTATTCTTAGGGCTGTGGGATAAACATCATTAGTGGATTGACTCATATTAACGTGGTCTAAGGGGTGCACCAGGGAATAATCTCCCTTATTTCCACCCAGTATTTCTATGGCCCTGTTTGCTACCACTTCATTTACATTCATGTTAGTGGAGGTTCCCGCGCCCCCCTGAAAAGCATCCACAATAAACTGGTCTGCATATTTACCTTCAGATACCTCTGATGCTGCCTGAAATATAGCACTACCTATTTGCCGCTCCAGCATGCCTAAATTCATATTAGTTTCTGCAGCAGCCTGTTTTACTGTAGCCAAGGCCATGATTAGCTCAGGATGAACTCTTTGACCCGATACAGCAAAGTTTTCCTTTGCCCTTAATGTATGAATACCGTAGTAAACATCACCGGGAATCTCCTTATTTCCAATTAAATCCTGTTCCATCCTTTTGGGCAAGGACAAACGCCTCCACTCTAATGTGCAGAATGCTGTTCATTAAAATCCTATTGGGGCCAAGTTGAACAGAGCTAAAATTATTATTGTTTAACCAGTTCTGTATTAACCACCGGGCTTGACATGTCTTTGAGTACCGTCTCTCCTCCAATTCCTTTCTCCAATACGCTTCCGGTAACCAGTTCGTTATAGGCAGAGATGCCGTGTTCTACGAGATCCATTCCTTCCAGCTCTTCACGTGCGGATACCCTAATACCGACAGTCTTTTTGAGCACAGTAAATACTGCAAATGTTGTCCCAAAGGCCCAAAGGGAAACCACGGTTATACCCAGTGCCTGAACTAACAGAAGCTGAATACCGCCCCCGAAAAACAGGCCGCCTTCAGCGGCAAACAGCCCTACCGCCAGGGTTCCCCATATGCCGCACACTCCGTGAACGGCAATGGCACCCACAGGGTCATCCGCCTTGATCCGATCAAATAGCTCCACCGCTAATACAACCAGCACACCTGCCACCATGCCGATTATAATTGCACTTGCGGGCCCGACAAATGCAGTGCCCGCGGTGATAGCCGCCAGCCCCGCCAGGGCACCGTTAGCTGCCATACTGGGATCAGCTTTACCGTAACGCCACATGGTGAACAGTATACCCGTCATACCACCCGTAGCTGCTGCGAGGTTGGTGGTGACCGCAATGCGCGCTATATTCATATCCAGACCGGAAAGAGCACTGCCCGGGTTAAACCCAAACCAGCCCACCCAAAGGATGAAAGTACCTAAAAAGGCCAAATGCATATTGTGAGCCGGAATCACATTCATGGTGCCGTCAGAATTATACTTACCGTTCCGGGGGCCCAGTACCAAAACTGCGGCTAAAGCGGACATGCCGCCCACAGCGTGAACAGCGGCCGAACCGGCAAAGTCCAGCATGCCCATTTCTGCCAGCCATCCACCACTTCCCCAAATCCAATGCCCTGCCACAGGGTAAATAATAGCTGTGCAAATAATAGTGAAAATCATGTATGCCCCAAATTTCATGCGCTCGGCAACCGCACCGGATACAATGGACGCAACTGCCATGGCAAAGGCAGCCTGGAATAACCAGAAGGCATAGGTGGGTACCCGAAGATCAATATGCCCCAGATCACCACCGAGGAAAAAGCCGCTTACACCAAAAATACCTGCCTTATCTAAACCATACATAACTCCAAATCCAACGGCCCAAAAGCTCAACATACCCAAAGTACTATCCACAAACACTTTCATCACTATGTTTAATGAATTTTTTGCCCTTACAAAACCTGCCTCCAAAAAGGCAAATCCTGCTTCCATAAAAAACACCAAGGCTGCACAGAGCAAAACCCAGACAGTATCAATACCTTGCGCCAGCTCTTTAATACCAATTTCCATAAAGCCACCCCGCTTCATTTTTTTCGAAAAAAAAAGGTGCCCGAATAAATCGGAGTCACCTTTTAAGCTTCATTGCTCAATTCGGTGTTACTCTATATCAACTCAATAACTCAACACCCGGTGCCAGGCACTTTTGTTGAGTTATTTAACTAAAACTTGGTTAAGTACTCGTCTATTTCCCACTGGTGCACGCTCATGCGATAGCTGTCCCACTCTATCTCTTTTGCTTCTATTAATTTTTCGAATATGTGTCCACCTAAAGTGGAGCGTAGCACTTCATCACCTGAGAGCTCTGCGTAAGATTCCATCAGGCTGGCCGGTAGAGAAGCAATACCCATATCACGGCGGTCAGATGCACTCATTTCATAAATGTTACGGTCACAGGGAGCAGGCGGCTCAATTTTATTGTAAATACCGTCCAGGCCGGCCATAAGACTGCAAGCTATACCCAAATAAGGGTTACAAGAGGGATCCGGATTACGCAGTTCTACCCTGGTGCTCAGACCCCTCTTAGCCGGAATACGAATCAAAGGGCTGCGATTACGACCGCTCCAAGCCAGGTATACCGGTGCTTCATAACCGGGTACCAGACGCTTATAAGAATTAATTGTAGGGTTGGTTATTGCAGCCAGTGCCCGCGCGTGCTTTAAAAGCCCGCCAATGTAATAAAAGGCTTCCTTACTTAATTCCATGGAGCCATTGGAATCATAAAAGGCATTTTCTTCCCCTTTAAATAATGATTGGTTGGTGTGCATGCCACTGCCGTTAATGCCGAATACCGGCTTGGGCATGAAGGTAGCGTGCAGGCCATGACGCTGTGCAATCGTACGGACTACAAATTTGAAAGTCATAATTTTATCAGCCGTATCCAGCGCATCAGAATATTTAAAATCAATTTCATGCTGGCCCGGGGCTACTTCATGGTGTGATGCCTCAATTTCAAAGCCCATTTCTTCCAGTGTGATCACAATATCCCGCCGGGCCTGCTCCCCGAGGTCAATAGGAGATAAATCAAAATAACCGGCCCGGTCATGAGTTTTCATAGTGGGCTTACCGTTTTCATCATTATAGAATAAGAAGAATTCCAGCTCCGGTCCCACCTGCATGGAATATCCCATGGCCGCGGCATTATTAACAGCGCGCTTTAAAGCACCCCGGGGACAACCCGCAAAGGGAGTTCCATCGGGATTGTAAATATCGCACATCAGCCTGGCCACCGCACCGTCTTTAGGACGCCACGGGAATATCGCAAAGGTGTCCGGGTCCGGTCGTAAGTACATATCCGATTCCTCGATGCGAGTAAAACCAAGAATGGACGAACCATCAAACATTAATTCTCCGTCCAGAGCTTTATCCAGCTGTTCCACAGTGATGGCAACATTTTTCATAACACCCAGAATGTCAGTAAACTGAAGCCTAATAAACTTGACGCCGTTCTCTCTGGCTAAGGCCAGAACATCAGTTTTTTCCACAACTTATTACCCCTTTCTATTAATTAATTTTTATGCCCGTGGATCTTGCGCCGCTTTTCGAACAACCTATTTAATTAAAAAATGCCGGCGAACAGGCCAATAAAGGGCCCGTTGCCGGCATCATTGCCAGGAAAAACAATAAGCCCTTAGACAGGTTCTCCATTAAACCTGTCTAAGGGCATCTTTGCCTTAATACATCATCGTATTTATTCTGTTATTGATAGATTATACTTTTAAATAATTAAAAAGGCAAGAGTTTTTTAAAAACATTTACTCATCCAGCGATGAGCAATGGGCATGCGCCGGCCAGGACCAAATGCCCGTGATGTCACCCTTATCCCCGGGGCCGACTGCTGCCGTTTATATTCGGAACGGTCTGCCTTGCGCAATACTTCCTCTACCACGTCCTGCATGTAACCCATATTTACTATTTCTGCAACAGATTTATTCTCTTCTATGTAGGCCCCCAGAATACTGTCCAGCTCTTCATATGGAGGCAACGAATCCTGGTCCACCTGGTCTGGTTTAAGTTCAGCAGAGGGGGGCTTACTTATTACATTTTCAGGGATGACAATCCCGTTTTTATTTACATATTTTGCCAAGCGGTATACCATTACTTTCGGCACATCCGCCAGTAATCCCAACCCTCCGCACATATCACCGTACAGCGTGCTGTAACCCATTGCCATTTCTGACTTATTGCCAGTGATGAGTACCAAATAGCCTTCCCGGTTGGAAATGAACATAAGTATGCTTCCTCTTATTCTGGCCTGAATATTCTCTTCCGCCAGGTCCATTACACTTTCTATGCCCGGATTAAGTTCCTTTAAATATACGGAAAACATTTTTTCAATGGATATCACCCGGTGCTCAATACCCAGATTAACTGCCAAATCCTTTGAATCGGACAGGCTGCCGGAGGAAGAATATCGTGAGGGCATAGAAACCCCCATTACATTTTCCGGGCCCAAAGCTGCTGCCGCCAAGACAGCAGTAAGGGCAGAATCTATGCCACCACTCAATCCCACCAGTGCTTTTTTAAACCCTACCTTGGAAAAATAATCCCTGACTCCCAACACTAAAGCGTTGTGCAGCCAGCTAATATCATCTAAATCATTTATGATATTCTTTGCCCCTTTGTTCCCAAGGGACAGTGTGTTAAACAGTACTGCATCTTCCTCAAAGTGACCCACTTGCAGGAATAGTTCTCCCTGGCCTCCTAATACACAGCTGGAACCGTCAAAGACCAGGTCGTCATTCCCCCCTACCTGGTTCACATATACCACTGGAATACCATACTTTCTTGCCGTATTTCGCAGCATGTCTACCCGTGAACCGTATTTTCCGTAGTGATATGGCGAAGCGGAAATATTAATAATTATTTGCGCTCCCTGGCCGGCCAATTCTGAAACGGGATCCGAGGCATAGCGACAGCGATCCCAATAATCTTTATCATTCCATATATCTTCGCACACGGTAATGCCCAGTTTGATACCCTGAAAATCTACACATTTCCTCTGGGAAGAAGGAACGAAATACCTGCTTTCATCAAATATATCATAATTCGGCAGCAGCGTTTTGTTAAAAGTGTCAATTATTTCTCCATCATGTAAAAGCACCGCCGAATTATAAGTACCGTTTTTTGCATATGTGGGCATACCGACTAAGATAGCTGTGTTCTTACTTGCCGGTAGAAGGCGACGGTAAAAAGTTTTTTGAACAGCCTCTAAAAAATCATTCCTTAATAGTAAATCTTTAGGTGGATATCCCGTCAGAGATAGCTCCGGAAAAACTATCAAATCCGCACCCTCACTTTTAAACTGCTGCACATGCTTCTCCATCTTAAACGCATTATAGTTTAGATCTCCCACCACCGGATTTATTTGGGCCATTGCTATTTTCATGCAGAACCTCTCCTACCTTCCCGGTAAATTTTTTAGTTTAGACCATGATAGCCGGGCCAAAGAATTGATACATTCTTCGGCCCGGCCGCCATGGAGACCTTAGTCGCAATTATTTTTATTAATTTATAAAGCTTTTTCACCCTTATCGCCCGTTCGAATGCGCATAGCATCTTTTACGGGAGTGATAAATATTTTTCCGTCGCCTATTTCGCCGGTTCTTGCGGTCTCAGCAATAACGCTAACTACTTGGTCAACATGACTCTCACTCACGACTACTTCCA
This sequence comes from Bacillota bacterium, assembly GCA_009711705.1. Classification (GTDB taxonomy): domain Bacteria; phylum Bacillota; class Desulfotomaculia; order Desulfotomaculales; family VENG01; genus VENG01. The sequence continues at coordinate 200,060 of VENG01000008.1, read as the reverse complement.
GTTTAACCTTGGGCAAAAGGTTGATACTATATTCTGTACCTCTGTACACTTCAGTTCTACCCTTTTGCAGACCACAGCCCATGACCTGAGAAACAGTCATACCGTGAATGCCATACTTACCCAAAGCATCTTTTACAGGTTCCAACTGTCCCGGTCTGATTATACACTCAATCTTAGTCATTTTTTCTTTCGCTCCTTTGGTTTGGCGATTTAATCTATATATTATAAGTTGGTTTAGTTGCGATTTGACCATTCGTCAAATCGGGAGTTCCCTGACTCATTCCAACGGCATCCGTGGGACGAAGCATGAAATCACCATAGGCCTCCATACCATGCTCACTAATATCCAGGCCTTCCATTTCCTCGTCGCGTGATACCCTCAGGCCAATCACTACATCGATCACCTTGCAAGCGGCAAATCCTAGAGTTAGAGTCCAGGCCAGGACAGCAACTACCCCTATTGCCTGTGTGGCAAGCAATGATGCTCCCCCACCATAGAACAAACCACCGTCTACGGCCAAGAAACCTACTGCCACCGTACCAATGGCGCCGCAAATTCCGTGTACTGAAATGGCACCAACCGGATCATCAACCTTAATGATTCTATCAATAAATGATACCGAAACCGGAAGCATTACACCGCAGATAGCACCGATAATCACTGCTCCGAATGGGGATACCGATGCTGTGCCGGCCGTAATACCGACAAGACCTGCCAGTGCTCCGTTTAAAGTCATAGTCATATCCGGCTTACCGTGCTTGAGCCACGTGTAAATCATGGCACCAATAGTACCCGCCGATGCAGCCAGCATAGTGGTAGTAGCAATCAGCCCAATACTGGTATCGGTACCGGCCAAAGAGCTGCCGGGGTTGAACCCGAACCAACCGAACCAGAGAAGCAGTGTACCAAGTGTACCAAGCGCAATATTGTGTCCGGGGATTGCTCTTACTTCACCGTTTTTGCCGTACTTGCCAAATCTTGATCCCACCAGCCAAGCACCTACCAGGGCCGACCAGCCCCCGACACCGTGAACAACGGTGGAACCGGCAAAATCCGTAAAGCCCATTTGTGCTAGCCAACCGCTTCCGTTCCAAATCCAGTGAACTATCACCGGATAAGTGAACGCAGTGATAACTGTAGTGTAGAGGATATAGGCCCCAAACTTTGTCCGCTCAGCCATAGCCCCTGATACAATGGTGGCTGCGGTGGCACAGAACACGGCCTGGAAAAGCCAAAAGGCGTGTATAGGTATGCCAAAATCCAAATCAGCAATGCCGGATAAACCAAACCCTCTAGTCCCTATGAATCCCCCGACGTCACCACCGAAGGCCAGCCCAAAACCTACAATAAAAAACAACATAGCACCCAAAGAAACGGTGAGCATATTTTTCATCATGATATTGACAATGTTCTTGGCGCGGGTGAAACCAGCCTCAACCATAGTAAAACCTGCGTGCATCAAAAATACTAAATAAGCACAAAGCAAAACCCAAACAGTGTCTATGGCTACTGCATTGGACTGCGGAGTTGGTCCCTCTGCCGCCAGTGCCGTACCCGGAAACAATAATCCTAAACATAAAAGGAAAGGTATAAGTCTGATCATTACTTTTCTCATGGTTCCACTCCTCATTTGCTTTTTTTCCCTGCCCGCGCGGACCGGTTTAAATTAAAAAAAGGGCGCCATTGGGAATCATTACCCAAACAGGCGCCCTTGCCTATCCACCCTTCGACGGGGAAAACACAGCCACATAATAAGAAAAGTCCTGACACCCCTTCTAAAGGGATCAGGACTTCGATGGCCAAATGTTGATACAACGATGTATCAAATTAAGTTTAATTAATTATATACCAATCTTTTCAATTATGCAACCCCTGATTTAAAAAAGTTGGTTAGTGGTTAGTTGGTTAGAAAAAGATTATATTACCATCATCTTTATGATTATTACATTACCATACCGCCAATAACAAGCCGACAGTACCCACCCCAAAACATGTTAGACAGGATTGCAGGATAGGGATTTAAAGATTTAAGATATTATTAGGGTATTCGTTTGAGGTCTCATTAATTTTTTGACGGTATTAACGGGATTTAACGGGATAGGGGTACAAAAACGCTGTATTGCTTTCCTTGGATACTCAGCATTTAAGGTTCCTAAAGTTTTATAATAAGGGAATTGAAAAAATAATTATAACAGGCAGAAAAATTGAATCAAGCACTCCAGCCAGGCCTTAATGCTTTTCAAAAAATCCTTGCAATCCTGTAATCCTGTCTAAAATTTTCTTTTTGTTCTGCACTCCAATTATTAATTCTCCCCGATACCGCTACTTTATTTACTAAGTCTATATTGATTTTTTTAAAAAATCCCATACATCCCGTCAATCCCGTCTTAAAACAGACCCCAAAGCACTACTTAGCATAAGAATTTCAAGGTATTTCCTTTAGGGTATCTTTGAAAATCGCTCGTTATTTATTACATTTTGTAAATACAAAGCATATAGTAATAAAGTAGCAAACATTTATAAACTATCAAAGACGATAGCAAACTGCTCTGGCAATGGCGCCATGAGAAGGTCCTAAGACCACTCATGGCGCCTTTTTTTATGAATATATAAGAGGGGGACGTTCAATGTGTGGCATTACCGGATGGGTAGACTGGGAAAGAGACCTTAAAACCAAGGAACCCATCATCACCAGGATGACGGAGACATTAACCAACCGCGGCCCGGACGCCTTTGGCACATGGCTTTCTTCCAGGGTGGCACTGGGGCACCGGCGCCTGAGCGTCATCGATCCGGAAAACGGAAAACAACCCATGGTGCGGCAGCGTGGTGAACAGACCTATGTCATCAGTTATAACGGAGAGCTCTATAATGCCCTCGAACTGCGGGAAAGGCTTCAGTCCCGTGGGTACACTTTCCAAACCCACTGTGACACCGAAGTACTCTTGGTAGCATTTATGGAGTGGTCAGAAGAATGTTACAAATACCTAAACGGTATTTTCGCCTTTGCCATTTGGCAAGAGCCTGAGCAGCGCCTGTTTCTATGCCGCGACCGCATGGGAGTCAAACCGTTATTTTACGCGCAAAAGGATAGCATGTTCATTTTTGGTTCCGAACTTAAAAGCCTATTGGCTAACCCGGAGATTAAGCCGCAAATAGGAAGGGAAGGACTAGCCGAATTACTTGTCCTCGGTCCGGGACGCACGCCCGGACACGGTGTATTCAGCGGCATTTCTGAATTAAGGCCCGGTCATTGTATGGTTTGCGACCGCAGCAGTACTTGCTTGAGAAAATATTGGACTCTGGAGAGCAAACCTCATGAGGACAACCTGCAAAGAACGGCGGAGAAAGTGCGGCAATTGGTTCAAGATACGGTGGAGAGACAACTAATATCTGACGTTCCCATTTGCACCCTTTTATCCGGCGGGCTTGATTCAAGTGCTATTACGGCCTTTGCCGCCCAGGCTTACCACCGCTCTGCCATGGGAAAGGTAGATACATTTTCCGTGGATTACGCGGATAACGAAAACTATTTTAAGCCTTCGGAATTTCAGCCTAATTCAGACAGCCCGTGGATAGAAAAAGTCTCTGACCTCCTGCATACCCGGCACCACTCGGTGGTTATTGACATACCACAGCTGGTAAACTCCCTGGATACCGCCGTTAAAGCGCGGGATTTGCCGGGCATGGCGGATGTAGACTCCTCCCTTTACCTTTTCTGCCGGGAGATTAAGAAAAAAGCCACAGTGGCCCTTTCCGGTGAATGCGCGGATGAAATATTCGGAGGTTATCCATGGTTTACAAGCCAGGAATCCTTGAACAGTAATACATTTCCATGGTCCCGGTCGCTGGCACAGCGCATAAGCCTGTTTGATCCCGAGTTAGTGGAATATATGCAGCCGGAACAATACATGGACCAGCGGTACCAGGAAACTCTGACTGAAGTGCCTTATTTACCCGGTGAATCTAAGCAGGAAAGCCGCCTGCGGGAAATATGCTATCTGAGCATGGCGTGGTTCATGGCCACATTACTGGATCGCAAGGACCGTATGAGCATGGCCACCGGCCTGGAGGTGAGAGTACCTTTTTGTGACCACCGGCTGGTGGAATATGTATGGAATATACCCTGGTGGATGAAACAATGCGATAATATAGAAAAGGGCATTTTGCGCCGGGCACTGGCAGGTTTATTACCAAATGATGTGTTGACCCGCCGTAAAAGCCCGTATCCCAAAACGCACAATCCTGCTTACTTAAAAGCTGTACGGGAGCAGTTTGTAAACATTATTGAGGATCCTACATCACCGCTGGTGCCCCTTTTAAACATCGACACTGTGCGTAAGCTCACACATCTGAACAATGATGCCTTCGACCGCCCGTGGTACGGCCAGCTAATGACCGGCCCGCAGCTTTTTGCTTATTTGATTCAAATGAACATCTGGCTGCGTGAATATAGGGTATCGATTATTTGACAATGAATTATTTGGGGGGTATTCCTTTGAGGTCGTTTTTAAACAGGATTACAGGATCGCAGGATAGGGATTTAAAGATTTAAGGCATTTTTAGGATATTTCTTTGGGGTTTTATATTTTTGACGGGATTAACGGATTTCACGGGATAGGGGTTTAAGAATATGGATTAAGCACTCAGTCTGGCCATTAATAATTATTTTTAGATTCCTTGTAATCCTGTAATCCTGTCTAAGATTTTTCTTTTTGTTCTTCACTCAAATTATCAATCTTAGACACACCGCCACTTTATTTACTAAAGCTATATCGAACTGTTTTAAAAAATCCCACAAATCCCGTTAATCCCGTCGAAAAAAACACCCAAGAGTATTACTTGCATTAGGAATTTCAGGGTATTCCTCTGACGGGGGGTAAACTTTTAAAAATAAGTTACTAAGTTGGGGGCCTGCCCCCCAACTTTGATACTGTATTCCTATCTAAGACCGGGTTCTTTTACCGATTGGCTGGAATCTTTAAAAAACTGCCTGAGCATCAAGTAAATAATAATTGAAACACTGATTATTCCACTACCAAAAAGGAAAACATTGCTAAGAATATGAATTACGCTCAAGGTTGTATCTGTTAAATTCAGGTAACCTACACCTTTCAAGTTACCGGGAATGGTTATTGCCCGGCTGACGGCTACCATGCCGACCACTGTAGCCATTACCATGCGAATTTGTAAACTGGAAATAACTTTGGTGCATATAGCGCCGATGTTAACGCCAATCAGAGAGCCAAGGTATAGTAACAGTACTATTCTGATATCAAGATAACCATTTAAGGTGTAAAGGAATGCGCCATAAGCTCCGGAAAAGATAGCCAGAAACAATTCGGTGCCGGCGGCTATACGGGGAGACATACCAAGCAGATAAATCATCGCCGGCACTCCGATAAAACCGCCTACCCCGATGGTACCTGCCAGATATCCGGTGCCAAGACCTATTAACAATACAAACCAAAGTGACGCCTTCACTTGTGCCACCGGGAAATTGAGAATAGGTGGAACATTAAATTTGGCCAGTAGTTTTGGTGCTTTTTGAACTCCCGGGGTGGAGTTTGATGGATCCTTGGTTCTTTTGATATCCAGGTACATAAAAACAGTTACGAAACTAAGAAGAACAACGAATACGGCGTTGATATAAAGGTTGGAACCTGCTTCGCCGAAAGTTTTAAATATTCCACTGCTGGCAACAAAGGCAAGCTTTACACCGGCAAAAAGAGCTAAAAACATTACTAGCCCCAGTTTTTTATCCACATTTCCCAATTCATTGTGTTTCCTAGCGCCCTGCATGGCTTTACCGAATTTATGAGTAATGTTTGCGGCCACAGCCAAAATTCCAGGTATACCCAGACCCATCATAGCCGGAGTCATGATAAATGCTCCGCCGCTACCTAAAAATCCACTGAGAATCCCTCCTAGAAGGCCGATACCCATAAGCGCCAGTGCGTTTGAAGGAGTAAGAGCTATAAATTTGGCGGCTTCTGCTACTGCAGGAATTTCTCCAACCATATATGTTCATCCCTTTCTACTTACTTTTTCGGTTAGTTAACTTCTTTTCCAGTGTAATTTTTAACAAAATGGCCACAGCACTGCCATAAAGTGCTGATGCTGTAATTACTATGAACATCGATAATAACGGGGCCTGAATTTTTTTACTAAGAATAACGCTTGCAATAACATCATTATGGGTAAAGATTAAATAATATAGTATAGCCGTACCCAATAAGTAAAGTAAAGGCCAAATCAATACCGACATAAAATTAGTACTTTTTGATATATGTGCCATCATAATTACTCCTCACATCCTAAGATTACAACCAATTTACACTGAATTATCAGTTAAATCAAATTACCTCTTGCTATATCTCTCATACCCAAAAGTAATGATGCTGTAATAAGTAGTACAAAGTACCAATTCACGTTTGACGCCCCAGCATTAAGAGCCTGCATAAATACGGGTCTTCTCCATAAAAAAAGCACGCGCTAAATCAGTTCCCTTAGCGCGTGCTTTTTAATACTTTACACCTTAGCCCTTGCCAATATATATGGCAAGATATACCTTCCCTAAAATATAAAAAAGGCTGTTCTTCTAAGCGTGGTGCAGTTGTGTTATAATGAACATGAAAAATCATTTATAAATGCATCCACGGGAAATGGGAAGAAGGTTTAAGATGAACTTAGAAAGACTGGAAGTATTTAAGACTGTCGCTGAATTAAAAAGTTTTACCCGTGCGGCTGAAGAACTATATATGACACAGCCGGCTATTTCAAAAAACATTAAGCTAATAGAAGATTTTTACGGTGTGAATCTATTTTATCGCATAGGTAATCATATAGAGCTTACCGAAGCCGGTATCAAACTATTGCAATTTGCTACTGATATTTTAAAACTGGCCGATGAAGCTAAAGAAGCTTTAAATAAAGAAAAAATACATACTGGTGAACAAATAGTGCTAAGTACCGGCTCTACAGTCGGGGTACATATATTACCGCAGGTACTAAAAAGGTTTATAAAGAAATTTGCCAAAATACATTTCACTATTGAGATAAGCAACGCTGAAAATATTTTAAATAAATTTATGGATGGTTCCATCGATATTGGTATTATAGGAGCATTAGTTCACCGGACAAATTTGAAGTACATGCCCTTTATTTCGGAACAATTAAAATTAATAGTTGCCAATCATCATCCCTGGGCCAATAAGGAAAAAATATCAGCTGTGGATTTAAAAGACCAACCATTTTTTTTGCGCGAAAGAGGGTCCGGGCTTAGGTACGTGGTGGAAGAAAGGCTGCATAAAGCCGGCATTGAATTGGAAAACGTTACGGAAATGCCTAATAATGAAGCTATACTTAAATTGGTTGAGGCGGGGCTGGGGGTATCCATTGCATCGGAATACGCTATTGCTGAAGATCTTGAATTAGACCGTGTCAAAACGGTAAAACTCACGGGGATTGATCTGGAACGACACTTTTATTTGTTATACCGGGAAGAAAAAACATCCTCCCCATCTTTTAATGAATTTTTAGATTACTTAAAGGCTACATATAACGAGAATAAGATTTAAGACAAGATTTTTGGGTATTCCTTTTGGGTTTTTTATTTGACGGGATTTACGGGATCTTACGGGATAGGGGTTTAAAACGTAATGAGCTGTTTTCTTTATATTTAAGCATTTATGATTCCTGGTCTTATATTTATATAAGAGATTTAAAAGACCATTATGAACAGAAGAAATTATGGCATCAATCACTGTGCCTTACCATTAATGCTTTTTAAATATCCTTGCAATCCTGTAATCCTTATCTGAAGATTTTTCTTTTTGTTTATAGTTCCAATTTTCAGTTCTTATGGAAACAACCACATCACTTGCCACGACTTTAGTGAACTACCCCTCCCTTCGTAAGCTTGCTCAGGAAGGGGACTTCCCAGCGGGGGAGTTAAAATGTTTTTAAAAAATCCCATCGAATACCCGTCTAAAGACGAGACCCCAGAGTAATACTTGCATAAACAGTCTCAAGTATTCTCCGAGGTCTTTTTCCAGCATATATTAATAAGCATATATATTCCCGTAAGGCCTTGACGAAACAGGGAGCAGCTTTTGGAACTTGCCGGCCAGTATTTCCTGCTCAGAGACATCAAAATGGCCGCAATATTCCTTAACATACTTAGTTACCACTTCCCAGTCACTGTCGTCCAACTGGCGTACTCCCACTTCCTTACCCAGTTGATGCTCCTCCACATTGCCACGGAGGTAGATTACTCCACCGTGCATACCTGTTCCAATATAATGTGCCTTGTGGTATTCATCTTTCTTCAGGTTCAGCCCCAGTAAAATGACCTTTCCGCCGGCCATATATTCACCGAAAAAGTCCTGGGCGGTTCCCCCGATAACCAGTACAGGCACCTTGTCCTTATATTCCTTCATGTGAATGGCCGTACGGTAGCCCACATTGTCCCGGATAAATACTTTACCACCGCGCATGGACATGGCCGCCACGTCCCCGGCCCGGCCGTGGACAACAATTTGCCCGCTGTCCATGGTATTTCCCACTCCGTCCTGGGCATTACCGTGCACGTTTATATAATGACCACCCAGGAAAACACCCAGGTCGTTGCCGGGGAAATTATATACATCTATTTTAACTTTATCCTGTGCATCAGGAAGGAATATCCGTGACCCTATATATCTCTGACCAAAGACATTTTTAATACTAATTTCCCTGGCGCCCTTTTTAACTAGATGAAATAATAAATCATTTAACTCTTTATGTTTCAGGCCCTGGGCATCTATTTCGGCCCGCACACCGTTAATTTCAGAGAAATTTTCCAGTTCACGCACCGGCCGCAGGCCGTCCATGAAATTATCCCGCCAGCCGAACTTCATATTCAGACCGTTCATATGCTCACTCCCCTGCTCCTTTTACTCCGAGCACATTAAGCTCCCATTCTTCCAGCGATATTCCGCGCAGGTGCTCCCTGTTGCCCCTGATGCTTTCAATAGCATTGATGCCCATACCACCCAGCATTTCCTTTAGCTCGTGGCTCCAGGCCTTTAACAAATTGACCAACCTTTGGCTGGTAATTTCCGGGTTCAACCTCTTTACCAGGTAGGGGTTCTGGGTACATATGCCCCAGGCGCATTTTCCGGTATAACACTTTTGGCAGAGAGTACAGCCCATAGCCACCAGCGCCGCAGTACCAATATACACGGCATCAGCCCCTAAAGCTATGGCCTTTAAGACATCCGCTGAACACCGGAATCCTCCCGCAGCCAGTATTGAACACTTGCTTCTGATTCCCTCTTCGCGTAGCCGCCTGTCAACTGAGGCCAAAGCCAATTCCAAAGGAATACCCACATTATCCCTGGTAGCCAGCGGTGCTGCCCCGGTGCCTCCCCTTATACCGTCTATGGCTACCACATCGGCCCCGGCCCGAACTATACCGGAAGCAATAGCCGCCACATTATGCACTGCTGCAATTTTGACTGATACAGGCTTTTCGTAATTAGTGGCCTCTTTCAAGGCATAAATCAACATGGAGAGGTCTTCAATGGAATATATATCATGCTGTGGTGCCGGCGATAATGCATCTGTTCCCTGAGGAATCATTCTGGTTTGGGCCACATGCTGGGCAACCTTTTCTCCGGGCAGGTGTCCCCCTATGCCGGGCTTAGCCCCCTGGCCGATTTTAATCTCGATCATAGCAGCACTGTTCAGGTAGTCCTGATCTACACCAAACCTACCACTGGCACACTGAACAATGGCATTTGACGCGTAGTCCTTGCGCATTTCCACCGGTAGGCCACCCTCGCCGGTATTAAACATGACGCCGAATTCCTTAGCGGCCATGGCCAGCGATTTATAGGCACGGTAACTGATAGCACCATAGGACATAGCAGAAAACAAAACAGGTGATTTGAGCGTTATGTTGGGATGAAGTTCAGACTCCACCTTGGGCACATCACCGTCCATGTTAATCTTCAAGGTATCCGGTTTGCGCCCAATAAAGGTTTTTAGTTCCATGGGCTCCCGCAGGGGGTCAATGGAAGGATTAGTAACCTGGGAAGCATTTAATACCATATGATCCCAGTATATCCGGTAAGGTTTGTCATTACCGCTCCCTGTAAGCACAACTCCTCCGGTTTCCGCTTGTTTCTTTAAATTTTGAAATTTATCCCTGGTCCAGCTGGCATTCATTCTATATTCAGAGGGATGTGAGCGGACAAAAAGGGCCTTTGCCGGACACATTACGACACAACGCTGGCACCCCACACACTTTTCTTCATAGGTAAACATTCTGTCTAATTCTTTATCGTACTCATGGACCTCATTAGGACATTGCCTTTCGCATACCTGGCAACGAATACACCTGTCATCCATTCTCTGGACGGTGAATTCGGACAAAAGATGTGAATACATGTTATCACCTTCAAATGGATTTATTTAAACTCTTCAAATGGTCTTCTGTATTTAACCTTGCCACAACCGGTTCTCCACCGGCAGGGGTCCAGGTCAATTCCAGATCCGGACAAACTCTTCTGATGGCCATCTCTTCAGAGGATAAGAATACCAGGTTACCCTTCGCCCCCGCTGTTATGGGACGTAGCCTGATTCTGTCGGTAATGCCGATCATCTCGTTATGATGGGCGATAACAACGGTGAACGGACCATTCATTAACAAAGGGGCGTACACCATGCGCAACGTGGTATACAACTCTTTTTCTTCCTTGTTCATGCGCTCTATGGCATTCCACATGGGTGGCGCAAATATCTTGGATACCACTTCAATGGGCAGTCCCTGCCTTCTCATCAATAAGTCAACTGCATAAGCCATTACTTCAGTGTCTGTATGCAGGGTGCAATAAAAGTCGTGCAACTCCAAAAATCTTCTATTGGTTCCATAGGAAGAAATTTCTCCGTTGTGAACAACGGTCCAGTCCAGCATACTGAAGGGGTGGGCACCTCCCCACCAGCCCGGTGTATTAGTGGGAAACCGGCTGTGTACCGTCCAAATATATCCTTCGTAAAGTTTTTCCAGCATGAAGTAATCTGCTATTTCCTCGGGAAATCCCACTCCTTTGAAAACACCCATATTTTTACCGGAGGAAAAAACATAAACATCTTCAACCTCAGTATTCATATGCATTACTTTGGAAACCACATACTCATCATCAAGCATATGGGCTTCTTCGCTCTTTTTCTGGGGCTTAACAAAATAACGCCACACAAGAGGCGGTGAAAACACATTTATTTCCGGGTTCGTGGGAATTTCCTCGTCATAAACTACATAAAAGTTTTCGGTCAGTAATTCCTCGGTTTTTCTTTTCGCTGACATATTTTTGTCTTGATACATGATGTGCAGGGCATAGTAGTCCTTATATTCCGGGTAGAGACCGTAGATGGCAAATCCTCCGCCCAGGCCGTTACCCCTTACTTTCATGTTTTTTATGGCGTTGACTGCCATTTCACCGCCGAATCTCCTACCGCTTGTATCCATTACCCCGAAAAGGCCGCAATTGTCTATGTCCTTTTCCGGTATCATCCTGTCATTCTGGTAGTGTTTTTGCACCAGCATCTAAATCACTCCCAATACCACGTCATCTTTTAAAAGCTGCCACCTTAATTCTTCGTGCATATGGGCATAGCCGAAGTCCTCTTCCAGGAGCTTTTGTTTAAAAGGCCTTACATCAACTTTACTGCGTATTAGATTAAGTAATATCCCGGCCCTGGCTACTTCCCCTATCAAAGCAAATCCTTTTATATGCCCTTGCTCATTGATCACAAATTTGCGGTAAATCCTTTTTTCCTTCTCTACCTTGGTAATGATTTCAAGGTTTTGGTCATTCTCTTCAGAGACATTCATACCCGCGTTAATTATATTGGTGTCAAAGAAGTGCATAGAGTTCATACCGGTTCCCCAGGTGTAATACCTGCTTTTTCCAGCCATATTGAAAGCAGCCACCCTGCCCCCGGAATAAGCGTTGGGCCATAAAGGCAAGGGGCGGTTTTCACCGGTAATAAAGTCATAAATGGAGGCGCAATCACCGCATGCATAAACATCTGGTACAGAAGTCTGCATTTTTTGATCCACAACTATGCCTCGTTCAATCTTTATGGCTGTGTTGGCTACTAAGTCCACCCTGGGTGATACACCAACGCCTACTACTAAAAGGTCACAAGAAAGAACAGTTCCGTCCTTTAAGACTATTTTGTCCACTGTTTCCTGACCGTGAATTTCTTGGATGGTATTATTGGTAGCAATTTCCACCCCCACCTCTTTAAAGGAACTTTCTACTATGTCCGAGGCGGTCTCGTCAATTACCGGTGCTAAAACCCGTGGTGCAAGTTCTAGTACGTGCACATTTAGGCCCTTCTTTTTGAGTACCTCTGCCGCCATAAGACCAATTACCCCGCCGCCCAGCACTACGGCGTCTTTTGCCCCGGCCAGGGATTTTTCGATCTTTAAGACATCATCCATGCTGAGGAAAGTAAAAACATTGCTTTTATCCAAACCGGGAATGGGTGGGACAATAGGTTTTCCACCGGTGGCCAAAAGGAGTTTTTCATAACCCAACCGCTCACCGCCGGCCATCACCACCTCTTTAGTGTCAAAATGGACTTCAGAAGCCCTCTGACCGGAAAAAAGGGTAACCCCGGCCCGCTGGTAAAAATCCTGGGGCCTGTAGTGCATATTTTCTTTATTTACTTTTCCATCCAGGTAATAAGGAATCAAAGCCCTAGAGTAAACATGATGGCTCTCTTCAGAAACCACGGCTATGGTGCCGTTTTTATCTACTGTCCTTAACCCTTCGATACACCCCACGGCACCGGCAGAATTGCCGATAATAAGGTAATTAAACTTTTGCATAAAACTATCTCCCCCTGCTAACAGGTGATAAACTTAAGAATCCGATACATATATAAGCGCTTCATTGGGACAATTACTTACACAATAAGGCATATCCAGCCCGGCACATAAATCACATTTTACAATCTTGCGGTTCTCATGATCGATAAACACATTTCCGTAGGGGCAAACCAGCACACAGCTGTAACACCCTACGCATCTTTCCTTGTCGTGAATCACCCTGCCACTTTCCGGGTCCTTATGTAAGGCACCGCTTATGCAAGCCGAAACACAGTCAGGCTCATCACAATGCCGGCACTGCAGTGGGAAAGTAAGCGGCAAATCTTCTTCCACTGCCACCCGGGGCAGCGGCTTGGGGTCTTCATACATAAAAGCCTTAATCAGGTTTTTAGATTTGGAATGGGCCACCGCGCACCAAACTTCACACAAGTGGCATCCTATGCAAACTTCAGGTTTGACTAAAATTTTTGCCATAAAGCTCCTTCCTTTCCGAAAATATAAAAAAGAGCGGTCTAAAAACAAAAAATGCCCTCCCCCAGAAATATATTATTCCGGGGAGGGCATCATTGCCTCATAATTTAGATACACCATTGTATCTGGTTATTTAATTGATGAAAATTATTATATAATTAATTTTACAAAAAGGCAATCCCCTTTTAGCATCAATTTTCACCGTTCGCCGCTAGAATTCGACTTTTTACAAAAAATGAATGACTGTAGCCCAAGTAGGGAAGCATATTAGCACAGCAGTTTAAAAAAAAGTCCATAGCCTCTGCCAGTTTATGTATACTCGGCTTATCATAAACTGTTAAGGATTACAGTAGCGGACAGTATTTGCCTTAACTATAGTAATAAGTATATAATAACGTTATATTTTAAAATTCAGTATTCGGGACAATGGGGTCCCTGACCGTAAAACGGTCGGGGATCCTTTTTGTTTCGAGGACAACGAAAGGGGTTTAATACAACTTTATGTGTGGAATTGTTGCCCTGTACGGGAAACAATCTGAGAAGAATTTATGGGAAATGGTGGAAAAGGTTCACCACCGGGGACCGGATGAAGACGACCTTTGTAAGTTTGACAATTTGTATCTTGGACACAAACGTCTTTCCATTATCGGCCCGGACCTGGGACACCAGCCCATCCCTAACGAAACGGGAGACATTAACGTTATTGTAAACGGAGAAATTTATAATTATCGACTGTTAAAAGAACGCTTAGGTGGACATACATTTAGCACCAAATCGGATAGTGAAGTGGTGGTTCACCTGTACGAAGAAATGGGAACCCGGTGTGTACAAGAGCTGGACGGAATGTTTGCCTTTGTACTCTCGGATCATGGCAAACCCTTTGCCGCCAGAGATACATTGGGTATTAAGCCCCTTTATTATGCCGAAGACAGTAACGGCATTTATTTTGCTTCAGAATTAAAATGCCTGATCGGTGTGACAGACAACATTTTAGAATTCCCTCCCGGGCATTATTACACCCCGGAAACCGGGATAAAGCCTTACCGTGAGCTTAAAGCGCCTTATACCGGTATAAAAGACTGGAATGACCATAAGATGAAAGAAGCCATGGCCAATATTAGGTCAAAGCTGGAACAGGCAGTGGTTAAAAGACTTATGGCAGATGTGCCGCTGGGAGTTCTTTTAAGCGGCGGTCTGGACAGCAGCCTGGTTTCAGCCATTTCCCGGCGACATACTGAGGATGAACAATTAAACTCCTTCTGCGTGGGCATGGAAGGCGGCAGTGACCTGCCCGCCGCCAGAACAGTGGCGGATTACCTGGGCACAATACACCATGAATACGTCTATACCAAAGACGAAGTACTGGACACTTTGCCCAAGGTTATATACTATCTGGAGTCCTTTGATCCTTCGCTGATTAGAAGTGCCGTTCCCACCTATTTTGTATCCAGGCTGGCGGCACAGCATGTTAAAGTTATATTGTCCGGTGAGGGAGCAGACGAACTGTTCTCGGGCTACAGCTATCTCAAGGAAATAAAGTCGGAAGAAGAATTGCACGAAGAATTATTACGGTCTATTAAAGCACTTCATAATATTAACCTGCAGCGTTTGGACCGCATGTCCATGGCCCACTCCATCGAGGGTAGAGTTCCTTTCCTGGATCTGGACCTGGTTACCTATGCAGCGGCACTACCGCCCGAAATAAAATTGTACGGCGATGGCCAGATAGAAAAGTGGATCTTGCGAAAAGCTTTTGAAGGATACCTGCCGGATGAAATATTATGGAGGGATAAAGAGCAGTTCGCAGAGGGATGCGGATCTGACCGTATAATTCAGGAAATGGTGGCGGAGCAAATCTCCGACCGGGAATTTAACCGTGACCGCAACTTGATTTCTCCTCCTATCCGCAGCAAAGAAGAATTATATTACTACCGTATTTTCCGTGAATTTTTCGATTCCGACAGCGCGGTTTCCAGCGTAGGACGCTGGGCCACGGCTTAATAATTAATACCTAAAAAATACCCGGCCGATGGCCGGGTATTCAGTTACCCCTTTTATTCTCTATTTATTCACAGTAATACGATCCATGGATCCTGCCAGTGTGTCATCCGGTATTTGCACAGACAGCTCTAACGATTCACAATACCAACTTTTTTGCCCCAAACCCCGGCGAAAACCCATTTCCGACAGAACTCTTTTAGCATAATCCCTGACCTGGACCACGAGGTCAACATCTAAGGTGGTATAACTCCCTTGTGTATAAAACTCCAAGGCTCCCCCGCCAACAAGTACCGGTTTTACTCCATATACCTCTAGATAAATATCTTATCCAACCGGTGATGCAGTTTTTTTTAAATCTTCCAATCTATTTAGCATCTATATTGAGGCTGTAACGCCTGGCTCCCTTTTTTTGCAGTTTACCGCTGGCAATGGCTTTTCCCCAAGAAATTATTGCCAGTCTAGCAAGGTTCTCCGCCTCACCGGCATCCCGTGGGCGCCTACGAGGGGCACTGCGATTTATTATCCTAATTGGTAAAAAGTTATTCTTTTTTATTTTATTTTTAAATTGGTCGTACTTAACACTTTTCATATTACTACCCACCTATGAATCAAGTATATCACAAATAATCCGGCTACAATACATTTTTTGTTAAATTTATCCATGAACTACTCTGGTAAAGAGTGCCTTAGTTACTCTTTTTTTTTGTATAGAAGTAGGAGGTAAAGGAAAAATATAGAATATGAATTACAGGTGATAATAATGATAAATGATGTTTTGCCCCAATTTAAAACCTTTTCTCCGCGACACAGGAAATATATTATTGATATATTAATAGAAATTATTGATTATTATGATCATTCTCTTTTAGGCTGTGCTGTTTTCGGGTCCTACGCGCGGGGTGATAATCGTAAAAATTCTGATTTGGACTTATTGATTATTCTGAAGCAAGTTCCCGGTTTTAGCAAGCGGGTGAGGGAATTTGTGGAACGCATAGAAATGAAACACGAATTGCTGGCTCAGGAAATATTTGAAAAGGAAGAAATTCTTTGTGAGCTTTCACCTTATATTTTAGGTACTAATGAAGCTCTTAAAATGCAGCCGATATATTATGACCTGATAGATAATCACATTATAATATACGATTCTGTACAAATAATTTCCCGTATAATTAAATCCACAAAGAGAATTTTGGTTGAATCGGGCGCACGTAAAGTGCGGCGCAATAACACTTGGGAGTGGCAGACTAAGAAGATTGGTTTTACAGGGGGGATGGACTTGTGAAAGTAGATCAGCTGACTGCGGCATATTTAAAAAAGGCAAAGGTACGCTTTGATGCGCTTACATTTTATAAAGACAATGAATCATATTCTGATGTAGTCAGAGAAGCACAAGAATTAGTTGAACTGTTATTAAAAGCAGTACTCAGATCGGTTGGGGTAGAGGTGCCCAAAATACACGATGTGGGCCGAACGTTGGAAAAGAACCGCCAATTGTTGCCCCAGGTTTTGAACGAGCGGTTGAGTGAATTAAAAAAAATCTCCAAGCGACTGCGCAAAGAAAGGGAATTGAGTTTTTACGGTGCTGAAGATTTCATTCCTACCGAAGAATATGAATTGGAAGATGCCGAAATGGCCATAAAGGACGCGGAACTTGTACTGAAGACAGTGCAATATGCTCTTAAAGAGGATAATAATAGTTAAATGTAGAATACCTCTCAAAATACCCCCCTTGATAATAGCAGGGGGGTATTCCCTATGTGAATTTTCCTGCTAACCGGCATGGGAAACAGAATTACCAGGCATTAAATTCTTAGCGGTAAAATTATTTTGCAGATAGGGCCGGTTTGCCCCCCGGGCCACGTAACGGCCAAGGACCCGCAATAATTTCTTATTTAGTCCCAGGTCAATCCCACAGGTTCCTTTAAGTGCCCCGGCCAGTTCCTCCAATGAGGCATTTCCTGCCCTCTCTCCCAGTCCTCCAATGGTTGTATCTATATAACGGACGCCTGCCGTGACGGCTGTCAGGGAATTAGCGGTGGCCAGGCCGAAATCATTGTGACCGTGAAATTCAATCTCAATACCTGATTTCTCTTGCAAGCGGCTAATGGCCAGGGAAAGGGCAAAAGGAGTCATGACACCGACCGTATCGCAATAACGCAGCCGCTCGGCACCCATTTCCCGGGCCAACAATGCCAATTCCAGCAAGAAGCTTTCATCGGCCCGGGAAGCGTCTTCCGCCCCCACTGTCACCCTGCACCCGTAGTCAGCGGCATAGCGAAGTGCACGTTTTAAGCAATCCAGCACCCACTGGCGAGATTTAGCCAGCTTGTAACTAATATGAATATCCGAAACCGGGGCCGAGATGTGCAAATCTCTAATCCCGCAATCCAGGGAGGCCCGGAGGTCAGCCAGCAGCAGGCGGTTCCATGTGGACACCCTGCTGGTCAGCCCCAGACCGGCAATGGCTTTGATAGCGGCCTGTTCCACTCCACCCATGATAGGGATACCGGCTTCAATCTGGTATACTCCAAGTCGGTCCAGTAGTTTGGCTATGGTGACTTTTTCCTGTAAATTAAATACTACACCCGGTGCCTGTTCCCCATCCCTCAAGGTGCTGTCCACAATGTAAACTTCCTGCATGCGTCTTCCCCCCGGTTTTACCTTTTTAGTCGGCACAGCATTTTTTAGTAACTACCAATTTAATTTCACCCGGGTCCGAACTCAAAACTTCTCCCTTGAGGGTGCCTCCGGTGAATTCCGCTTCCAGCCAGGGCGGTATATGGCTGCAGCTAACTTCCAGTTCAAAAAATTCGCCCCGGCGTAAGAACGGCTGCAATACTTGCTTGGAGGTTATACCGCCGCCGCAGTCCTGTACTTCCTTAATGGAAATCTGAAAGCGACCTTCGCCTACCTCTACGGGCTCCGGCATCACCAGTAGGGGAGTCTTTTTTTCCAGTCGCTGCTCTTCTTCCTCCCGGTCCAAAATATGATCCAAAAACTCACCGGGTTTACCCTGCATTTCCCAAACCGTGCAATTGTATTTTTCCAGTTCGAAATAGGGTATTCCGGTGACAGTTTGCCCTACAAAGACCCTGCATTCACCCATAAATTCAAGAACCTCACCCATCATCCGGCGCAGCCCGCTCATACCCTCTGCGGGAACCGGTCTAAACTCTTTTTCCCGGCACGCCTTCCAGTGGCCCTGCCTTTTACGGTGCACCACCAATTTTCCCGGATCGCTCATAGATATTGTTTCGCCGCTCTCGCCCATGTAAACAGCTATGTCAAAGGCCAAGGGAAATCCTCCTTTCGCTACTTTATAAGCAGACGCTCCACCACATTGCCGCCCAGAATGTGCTCCTCCATAATCTCCTCCGCGTCACCGGGAGATACGCCTCCATACCAAACATTATCCGGGTAAACTACTACCACTGGACCCTGTTCACATAAGCCAAGGCAGCCGGTATTGGAAATAAAAATTTCCCCGGACAACCCCTGATCCTCAATTTCCTCCAGAAAAGCGGACAGTATTTCCACTGAGGATTTGCCGTGACACAGGCCCTTGGACTGGCCGGTGGGCCTTATGCTGGTACAGACTAATATATGATGTTTGGGTTTATTCATTTAATGGCCTCCCTTTATCCCATTGATTGTTTAATAAGACCGTGGTAATTTTCATCATTTTGCTTTTCGGCAGTACTGAACTCCAGGGACCGGTCATCGCTCAACAGGCCGATGGCATCGGCCCGGCATTGTTTGCAGTGGCGCATTTGCCGCATATCTTGGCCGCAGTGGTCACGCATAAAATCTAATTCCACGGCGTCGGTGGGGGGGTAGTCCTGGAATACACTACCCGGGGCGGGAACCAGCGGCATGATGTTGGTAATAAACGCGCCCAGTTCCTTTACCCGCCGTACCACTTTCGGGATTCGTTCATCATTAACACCTTTGACCATCACAATGTTCACTTTCACCAGTACCCCGTTTCGGGATAAGTACTTGATGCCCTTTTGCTGGTTGCGCAGCAGTATTTCCGCCCCTGCCGCCCCTCGGTATACTTTGCCCCGGTAGTTAACATGCCTGTATATACGGGACCCGGTGACGGTATCAAGGCTGTTGACGGTAACGGTTACGTGCTTTATACCTAGTTCCACTATCTCCCGAGCATAGTCCGGCAGCACCAGACCGTTGGTTGAGAGGCAAAAAATTACTTCCGGGTCGGCTTCCTTAATTAGTTCAATGCTTCTCCTGGTACTGCCCCAGTTGGCCAGAGCATCCCCCGGCCCGGCGATACCCACTACGCTAAGGTTGGGCACCTTATTCCGCACCCGCAGGAATTTATCCCTGGCCGCCTCCGGAGTTAAAACCTCGCTGGTTACACCGGGTCTGCTTTCATTCACGCAATCAAACTTGCGGTTGCAATAATTGCAGCTAATATTGCACCGGGGCGCCACCGGCAGGTGCATCCGGGCGTGTTTGTGATGAGCATCGTATGAGTAACAAGGGTGCCGTCCGGTCATCTCGAAGGTGGCGGCCTTCACCCGATCCGTTTGAGTGTTTCTTGCACAGCCACAGGTCACCGTATTTCACATCCCCTTTTCTTAACCCCGGCCTCCCGGTAAAATTCACGGTACATGGTGGCGCGATAGTTTTTATGTTTATGTTCCAATAAAGTGTTGGTGACCCGGTCCAGAAAGTTGGTGGTACCGGTATACCCCACCGATAAAAGACGTTGGCCGCCCACCCGGTCATGGATAGGAAAGCCCATTCTGACCAGGGGTATGCCTTCACTTTCAGTCAGAAATTTTCCGTCGGAATGACCAATGGCCATATTTACCCCGTTTTCCCGGCACGATGTTCTCACTCGCATAAAGTCGGTTTCATCTAAATAATCTACATTTTGTCCGCATTCTGCCAGTAGAGGATCCAATAGTTCTTTCATCCCGGAGTTCCCACTACCGGTGGCCACTACCGCCGGGTAGAGTCCGTTTTCCGCACAAGTCCGCACCACAGCGCAAACCAGTTCAGGATCACCAAACACGGCTCCCCGTCCCTGGGCATTGTACTTGTGAGAATCCACCATGCAGTCCAATAACCGTCCTCTCTCCAGTTTCAGCACCCCGGGCACACTGCCGCCGGTTATTTCCGCCAGCAAGCCAACAAACATATCGGTAGCCTCCACGCCCATGGGCACGGGCAGGTTATAGAGAGGCACCCCGAACTCTGATTGCAGGTAGTGGCCCGGCGAGACATTATCCTCTACCGTAATGCCGAATTGGATGGTAGCCACGGCCCCCGGCATGCACCGTATGGCCTCCACCCGCGTGCCGCCGGGGGGAATCTTGGTATATGGCCGGGCAATAGGCCGGTCCAGGGTTTCTGAAATATCAGGCAGAAGTTTATATTTAACATCCATTAGTTCAAGGATACGCTTTATTTCCCTCATATCGGCGGGGCTCAGGTTAGGCACAATAACGTTGATCCCGCCGTGTTTTTCCGTGGGCCGGGCCAGCGCAGCAACCATCTTTTTCAGCGCCAGCCAATAGCCCTCACTGTGGGTACCCCCGTAACCGGGGGTGGGAACACCCACCAGAGGGAAATTATCCAGACCCTGTTTTTTCCGGTAGTCCCGGGCCATACCCTCCACATCCTCGCCGATGGTTTCCGCCAGACAGGAGGTGAGGATTCCTATCAACCGCGGGTTATATACCTTGCGGATATTATCCAGGGCCTGAAACAGGTTTTGTGAACCGCCGTATATAGTACCCTTTTCGTTCAGAGAGGAAGACCCCACATCGATGGGCTCATTAAAATGTTCGGCAATATGTCGCCGCATGTACGTGCTGCAGCCCTGGGAACCATGGATGATGACCATGGCCTCCTCGATCCCCTTGAAGGGCAGTATCCCGCCCATAGGCATGCACATGTTGCAAGGGTTCTCGTTAACGTTCCGGTAGTTCGCTGTTTTCCGCGGCATACAGTCCACCCCCCGTTTCCCTGGCGTATTTCCAAACCGGTGAACACACCGTAGAATATACCTCCCGGGCAAAGTTCACCGCTCCTACGTAACCGCTTAGCGGGTGCTTACGGTCATGGTTATGGTCAATAAAGGCTACTCCCAACTTATAAGCCAGAGGCCTTTCTTTAACACCACCCACCAAAAGGTGAGCACCCTTTTCGGTCATGAACCGCTCCAATTCGGAGGGGTTAGCGTCGTCCAGGATCACCGTACCATCGTCAGAGATGTCATGCAGCGTCTGGTATTCCTCTTCCTGGCCGGTTTGGGTTCCTACCATTACTACGTTGATACCGATTTCCCTAAACTGCTTAATTAACGAAATGGCTTTGAATCCACCACCTACGTAAATAGCAGCTTTTTTACCTGCCAGCTTTTCATGATAACGCTCCATCTCCGGCTGTACAGCGATAGTTTCCTCCTTGATCAATTCCTTTGCCCGGCGCATCATTTCCGGCTCACCGAAGAAATCTGCTATTTTGCACAGTGACGCCGCAGTGTCCTCCAGCCCCAAAAAGGAGATCTGCAAGGAGGGTATGCTGTACAGTTCCTCCATACGCCGGGCCATATAGGACATGGAACCGGCACACTGCATGATATTCAGCGAGGCCTCAGGGGCCTTTTTAAGGTCCCGGTAATTGCTGTCGCCGGTAAACACCACGTTAACTTCCACACCGATGCGCTTTAAATAATCTTTAATAATCCAGGCTTCCCCGGCCAAGTTAAAGTCCCCCAAGTAATTGACGCTTTTCACCGGCCGCCTGCTATTAATCGGGCGCGCGCCTCCCGGCGGCTCAATGAGGCGAAGCAGCGCATCACAGGCCGCCCGGTAACCCGCCGATTTGTTGCCGATAAACCCGCTGGATTGGACCGGGAGTACCTGGATGCCGTGCTTGTGGGCCGCCGTTTTACAGACCGCCTCCAGGTCGTCACCGATTACCCCCACCACGCAGGTGGAATATACAAATACTAATTCCGACTCATACTTTTCTACCAATTCGTCGATGGCCCGGGCCAGTTTCTTTTCACCGCCGAAGATAATGTCGTTCTCCTTTAGATCGGTGCAAAAGCTGTTACGGTACAACTCAGAACCGCTACTCAGGCTGCCCCGGATGTCCCAGGTATAACTGGCGCAGCCAATAGGGCCGTGTACCAGGTGAATGGCGTCGGTAACCGGGTTCAGCACCACCCTGGCCCCGCAATATACACAGGCCCGCTGGCTGACACACCCCGCGATGCTTTCAACATCGCATTTGAGCTGGTTTTTCCTTTGTCCTCCCTTAACCTGGATGGAGGATTGCCTTTCCATTATCAAATTGTCATTCGGTACAGCCGTGGACACATTTATCACATCTCTCCTAAAAAAATCCTCACATAACCAGTTCGAGATCTTCATCAGCTGCATCGCGGTCCTGCCGGTCCAGCAGCGTGTCACTGATCATCTCCACCAGCCGCATGGCGCCGCGGTAACCCACGATAGGCAGATAGGAATGAACGCCCCGATCCAGGATGGGAAATCCTACCCGCACAAAGGGCAGGTCCTCCGCCCGGGCAATGTACTTGCCGTAGGTGTTACCCATTAAAAGGTCTACGGGTTCGTTCTTGATCCACTGATGCAGTTCGAACAAGTCACCCGCTGCTTTCACCCGGCCCTCATGGCCGGCCGCCGCCAGCATTTCCTTAATTTCCTTTTCAAATATACCCGAGCCGGTTAGAGTGCCGGCGGGGGTACCGGTAAGTACATGCACAGGCTGCATGCCCAGACTTAAAATAAACTCCGTCAGCCCGGTAAGAATATCAGGGTCACCGAACAGGGCTACTTTTTTACCGTAAAAGTGGTGGTGATTGTCGGTAATCACGTCCACCAGCTGGCCGCGTTCCTCTTCCAGTTGGTTAGGTATCTCCTGCACAAACTTACTTCGTAGCGTCATCAAAAAGTCATCGGTAGCCTTGATGCCAATAGGTGTTTTGAGAGTAATAGCCGGCACCTGGCAATTTCGTTCCAACAGGTGGGCACTATCGCTGGAAGCGTAATAACCCAGGGCAATGGTAAGTTTGGAGTTGCCCGAGTCACGGATATCCTCCACTTTAGCGCCACCGACGGGGAACATGTTAAACTTGCCGGTCATGGGAGAGTCCAGTACACCCGAAGTATCCGGGAACATGATCAACCTGACACCCAACTCGCCCGCCAAACGCTTTATTTCCCGCATGTCCCCGGGATTTACAAAACCGGGGATAATGTTCACCTGCTCCTTTTTCTCGTCCCTTGTTGCCTTTGCCAGATAGGTAACCATACCCTTGACCATGTTGGAGAAGCCGGTAATATGCGAGCCCTGGTAGCTGGGCGTGCTGGCATGGATTACCAGTTTGCCTTCGGGAACCTCGGCCCCCTTTATGATGGAAGGCAGATCGTCCCCGATGGTCTCAGACAGGCAAGTGGTGTGCACCGCCATAACATCGGGATTATAAATAGAAAACACATTCTTGATGGCAGTTTTCAGATTGCCGCCACCCCCAAACACCGAGGCACCCTCGGTAAAAGAACTGCTGGTGGCCATCACCGGTTCCCGGAAATGCCTGGTCAGATGTGAACGGTGATAGGCACAGCAACCCTGGGAACCATGGCTGTGAGGCAGGCAATTATGGATGCCCAGGGCGGCGTACATAGCCCCTATGGGCTGGCAAGTCTTAGCGGGGTTGATCATCCCGCCGCTGCGTTTAATTATCTCCTTAGGCGTACAATCCAACATTTATACTCCTACCTCCTTAACGCATGTATCATCCGAGCATTGCTCGATGCTGCCCTCTAAAAGCGGGTTATCCTTCCATGGCGGCGCAATGAAATTCCAAGTGGGAGTACTGAATCCCATAGCCACGTCCCGGGCAAAGTTTATGGCGCCGCGAAAGCCCGCATATGGCCCGCTGTAATCGTAGTTATGCAGCTGCTTGGTGGGAACGCCCATCTTCTGAGGGATATACTTATCCTTGATCCCCGAAGAGAAGAGATCGGGTTTTAGGACCTTGATAAACTCGTCGGTTTCATAGTGATTCAGGTCGTCTACCACTATGCTGCCGTCCACCATTTCATTAATCATACCCTTGTAATCATTTAAAGGGATTATTTTCTTCAATTCTTCCATTCTTTCCACAGGTATTTTCAACCGGTAGCGCCCCTCATCCGGGGTAACATGTAGATCGGGAATATTTTTACTGTCCGCGTCGGTCTTTAAGTTCGACAGAACGTCCCGACCCTCGTAATCGTCCCGGTGGGCAAACTCGTAGCCCGCCAATACAGTGGTTATACCCAGTTCCTCGTACAGGCCCTGGTAATGGTGACCGCGGGAACCTCCTACAAAGCAAAAAGCAGTTTTATCCAAGCAAATTTTCTTATAAGGTTCCAACTGTGGCTCGATTTCAGCCAGTTCCCTTTCAATGACTTCCTCAGTGCGCTTAATTAGAGCCTCGTCACCGAAGTACAGAGCCATGTTGCGCAGCGACTCGATGGTAGCTCGGATACCGATAAAGTTCACTTTCAACCAGGGAGTGCCGTATTTTGTTTCCAGCATGTCGGCGATATAGTTAATGGACCGGTGACACTGCACCAAGTTCAGCTGCGCCACGTGGGCATTCTTGAGTTTCTCATAAGAGCCGTTTCCGGTCATTACCACCTGAACCTCGTAACCAATGTCGTTCAAAACCCGTTCAACTTCCCAGCTGTCACCGCCGATATTATACTCGCCCAAGATATTGATGGTATACTTGCTGGGCGGCTCCTCCAAGTCACCCTCACCGATGATTTTTTCCATCAGGCCGTTATTGGCTATGTGGTGGCCGGCGGATTGACTGACCCCTTTATATCCCTCGCAGCTGTATGCCGTAATGTTTACGTCATGCTTGGCCTGGGCCGCCCTGGCCACCGCCTGGATGTCATCACCGATGAGACCCACCGGGCAAGTGGCGGAAATGGTAATAGCATTGGGCTTGAGTATTTTCACCACCTCATCGATCATACGGGTCAGTTTCTTTTCACCGCCGAAGACGATGTCGCTTTCCTGCATGTCGGTGGATACACAGTAAGCCAAAAAGTTTTTTTCCGGGTCTTCCGCCCGGGCTTTATTACGCCTGGTTAGCCAGCTATAGTAGCCACATCCAACGGGACCGTGCACAATGTGCACCATGTCCTTGAGTGGGCCCAGCACCACACCTTTACAACCGGCAAAGGCGCAACCGCGATTAGTGACTACCCCCGGTATGGTCCGGGTATTGGCTTCTATTTCCTGGTTCTCCTGAGCGGAGTCCCTGATCACAATGTGTTTTTTACGGTTACGCTTCACCTTGGCAGGGTACTTATTAAGAATCTCCTCAATCATCTTTTCGTTGATAGCCAAATTAACCGCCTCCTTTTATCGTCAATTGGGGCAGGTGTGTCCCCTTTCTCAAATCGGGGACATTCCTGCCTCTAAAGGAATACCCAAGCTTCAGCAGGTGTGTCCCCTTTCCTTAAACCGCCGCCTCGCCCCGCTCGCCGGTCCTTACCCGGGCGGCGTCCGAAACGGGGCAGATGAATATCTTGCCGTCACCTTTGTTACCTTCCTTATTTACGCTGATGATGGTATTAACAACTTTATCAATTTCGTTGTCCAGGACCAAAATGGTGAGCATACGCTTGGGTATCAACCGGCTGCCCTTATCCAGGCTTTCATTTACAATACCGGCTAGTTCCTCGGAGTCGCCAATCTGATCCAAAATCGACAGATCCACGTGAATCTTGCCCCGGCCCTTCACTTTCATGGCGTGAAGACCACATATCCCGATATCGGCCAGAGCCTTTTTAGTGGTGTTAACTTTGTTCATCCGGATAATAGCAATTATCTCTTTCATGGTAGTCCTCCTTTCGACCGTCATTAGGGGATTCCTCTACAGCCCCTTGGTACCGCTGCTGATTGTGTAGGCCTCTTCCACCGGAGTAACAAAAATTTTGCCGTCACCGAAGGCGCCTTTTTCACCGGTCTTGGCATATTTGGAAATGATGCTGATCACGTCTTCCTTGTCCTTCTCTTCCTGTACCACCAGTATCAACATATCCTTGGGTATCTCGTCGTAAACCACTTCGCCCACTTTCACACCCCGCTGTTTACCGCGGCCCACCACGTCAATCCTGGTTACCGCGGGAAACCCGGCGCTGTTCAGTTCGGCCATGATATGGTTAGTTCTTTCAGGCCGTACAATGGCTCTAATCATTAACATTAGTAATCACTCCTCAAAATAATGTTTTAGGTTAGACTAAACTATCCATAAGACCGAATTCCATCAGCAGCTCCTCCAGCCGGTCCGTGGTCATGGGCTTGGGAACTACGAACATATCGTTGCCGTCAATGTTGCGGGCCAGAGCCCGGTATTCGTCAGCCTGGGGCACAGTGGGGTCGAAATCAATAACAGTTTTCCTGTTTATTTCAGCCCGCTGTACGAAGTTATCCCGGGGTACAAAATGAATTAATTGTGAACCAAGTTCCTGGGCAAAAGCTTTTAACATATCATGTTCATTGTCCACATTACGACTATTGCAGATAATCCCGCCCAGCCGTACACCGCCGCTATCAGCAAATTTCATGATCCCCTTGGAAATGTTATTAGCAGCGTACAAGGCCATCATCTCACCCGAAGCCACAATGTAAATTTCCTGGGCCTTACCTTCCCGGATGGGCATGGCGAACCCGCCGCATACCACGTCACCCAGCACGTCGTAAAAGACGTAATCTAAGTCGGGCGTATAAGCTCCCAGCGCTTCCAGCATGTTGATGGAAGTAATAATACCTCGTCCGGCACAGCCCACACCTGGTTCGGGACCTCCGGATTCCACACACATGCTGTTTCCATAGCCTGGACGCATGATGTCTTCGAGGTCAATGTCCTCTCCTTCATCCCGCAGGGTATCCAGCACAGTTTCCTGATTCATACCGTGCAGCAGCAGCCTTGTGGAATCAGCCTTAGGGTCGCAACCCACAACCAATACCTTTTTGCCCAACTCGGCCAGGGCCGCCACCGTATTTTGAGTAGTAGTGGACTTACCTATACCGCCCTTTCCATAAATGGCTATTTGTCTCATAGTTTTACAACCTCCTATTTGTTTTGATCATAAAAAAAGAGACCTGTTCTAGCCCTAGAAGGGCTGTAACGGCCTCAATGCCAGCATTTTTCACCGCAGTGTAATTAAGCGTGGAGAACCAGGTAATCCCCCGTAAAATGGTCGGGCGCCGGTAAATACATACCGGCGCCCTCGCCTTAATACCCGCTGGTACTACAACGTACCTTATTAACTAATTTTTGCCTCAAAACCGAAAAGCCCGTTGTGAGGTATCCTCTCAACGGGCTTCTTTGCCTAATTTTGCACTCATCAGCGAGCACCTTGTTTATATTGCTTATGTTGGTATAATTATAAACTCAGGCTCCAAAGATAGCAAGGACCATTACCGGTCAAAATGATCTATTTGGGGCAAATAATTTAAGACACATTATTCTTTCGTCTGATTTTGCCCCATGTGCTTTATTTTTATCAAATTTAGAATTGGCACTTTTATAAGTGCTATAATTACTCTTAAAGAATTCCTTATACTAGTAAATGACCGGCCTCTAGCCTAGATTCAACCGCACATATAATGTTGACATATTACTTTATTACAATCACGACACTGCCAGCCATTTCTTTCCAGCAACGACCAAACCAGAGTCCCGGCACTGGGACCCACTAAAAAAGTAACACCTTTCCACATTTGAAACACCCTGCTACTCCCACACCGCGGACATTGCCCCTTCAAATTTTTCGTGCCCACAGCACAGCCCCCCTTTTATTATATTCTATATTTTACCATGTAAACTTGTGCCAGGAAAATATTAGATATATTCTCTTATAAAATTTAAAAGGACAGGGAACCTTTTTATGCAAAAAGCCCTGTCCTTTTTGAGACCAGTGAAAAAGTCAAAAAATATAGCAAAGAGCCAAGATTGTCATTCTGAGTGTAGCGAAGAATCTGAGCATTAGAATGACACGAATCTGGACTTTTTCAGCAGTCTCGTCCTTTTTAAAGCACTTTTTAAGGTAAAAAACATAATATAAATACCAAGGGTTACCAAAACAGAAAGGGAAATTACCTTGAACACACAAAACTACTGGGCTCCCCGCCCCATACCGCCCGGCGGTCATAGCTTACCTCCTTTGCCCTATCCCTACAACGCCCTGGAACCGGTTATAAGCAGCAATACCCTGCGCATACACCATGACCGGCATCACCAATCATATGTAGACGGACTGAATAACGCGGAACTTAAGCTTGTGGAGGCCAGGCAAAACGAGGACTTTGCCCTCATCAAACACTGGGAGCGAGAACTTGCCTTTCACGACTCCGGCCATATTCTACACAGCATTTACTGGACTGTCATGACACCTCAAGGTACATCCGGGCCGTGCATCGAAACATGGCGACAAATACACGGTTATTTTGGCAGCATGGATGCCTTCCGGCAACAATTCATTGAGGCTGCAATAAATGTAGAAGCTTCCGGATGGGCAGTTGTAATCTGGAGCCCATCATGGAACCATCTGGAAATACTTACCGCCGAAAAACACCAAAACCTAACCCAGTGGGGAGGCATTCCCATCATGGTACTTGATGTTTGGGAGCACTCCTATTACCTTGATTATCAAAATCGCCGGGCCGATTACGTAAAAGCCTGGTGGCAGCTGATAAACTGGCCGGAAGTTGAGAGACGACTATTGCTGGCCATGCGCACACAGGTGCCGCTAGTAATAAGTAATTTGGGAGTAACTGTTGATTGCTAATTACTATTGGAATTGCGGATTTCTTTTTGCCAAAAAGGCATCAACCCCTTCTTTGAAATCGTCATCAGACCAGGCCATTAATTGCAGCGAAGCTTCTGTTTCCATTTGAGCGGCAAGGTCATTTTTGCTGCTCAATTTTAGCATTTTCTTGATATATTTTACTGCTCTCTGAGGTCCATTGGCTAACCTTGTCGCCAGGCTGTACACTTCTTCCCAGAGGTTATCCTCCGGTACGACCTGATTGAAGATGTTTAGCTTGTAGGCTTCCCCAGCCTCCACCGCACGGCCGGTCAACATTAACTCTATAGCTTTATGGTAGCCTATTTTACGTGGTAAGTACCAGGAGGCACCACTATCAGGTACAGCGGCGATGTTAACAAAATTAGGGGTAAATTTGGCTTTATCGCTGGCAATAATGATATCACTGCCCAGTACAAGGGCCGTTCCCGCACCCGCTGCCACTCCGTTTACCGCCGCTATTATGGGTTTTGTAAATCTATCCAGCTCTGTTATTAAGGCAGCGGCGTTATCTACAATATCTCTTTTTTCCAGGTTGTCAACTGCTCGCATTAACCAGGCCAGGTCCCCTCCGGCACAAAATGCCTTGCCTGCACCGGTAATAATTAACACCCTTACCCCCTCATCTCGCTCCGCCTCTTGTAAAACAGAGACCAGCTCCAAAGCCATTTCCTGGTTGATGGCATTAAAATCAGAAGGCCGGTTCAGCGTCAAAACAGCAATTTTACCCTCTTTCACTTCGTAGGTGATAGTTTTATAAACCATTACATATACCTTCCTTTACTTAATGAATAAATACTCATTCATTATTAGCTATTCCACAAATTCACGAAATTTCCTTCTCTATTTTATAGTAATAGCATAATCACTTTTTAAACATAAATTCCTCTACACCAGCCAGATGTTTTAACATGGACTGCCTGGCGGCATTAGGGTCAGCATTTTTAATGGCCGCGAAGATATCATGGTGCTCGCGCAAAAGAAGCGTAGGTTTGGCCGGATCTCTGTACAATTCATGCCGGGCGGCCGCAAGTACCCGTCCCATAGTATCAGAAATGGTGTTCATTAATTTTAATAGAATTGAATTGCGGGCTGCTTCGGCTATGGCAAAATGGAACTTCATATCTGCCTCTTCACCTAAGTTGCCTTCTTCAAGATCATGCTGCATCTGCTGCAGTGCGTGATCAATGGCCTCAAGTTGTTCAGGTGAACAACGCCGGGCGGCCATTGCCGCGGACTCAACCTCCAATATTTTACGCAGCTCCATTAATTCGCGGGCTGTAATGTCATCCCCGCCGGCCAACAGTACCGAAGAAAAACTTTTCACCAGAGATTCAGCTGCATTTTCAGCGATAAAGGTACCTTCACCGGGCCTTATTTTAATAATGCCCATTGCCTCCATCACCCGGAAAGCTTCCCGCACGGCAGACCGCCCCACCTGCATCCTTTCAGCCAGTTCCCTTTCGGACATCAGCCTGTCTCCCGGGCAAAGTGTGCCGTCACTAATCATTGCTTTTATCTGTTCTATTATTTCCTGGTATATTTTTTTTGTTTTAATTGGTTTAAAATCCACGGTGGTCCTCTCCCAATTTTTGCAGACTAAGATTATTATATCATGTTTTATTGGGGTTGGACCACAGCGGTTATTTACCTTTTCGGTACCCAGCCCGTCCTTTCCAGCAAACTCCCAAACCTTTCCCCCGGTCGTCCTTCGTTGAGGAACAATTCTATGCACTGGTCCAAATTATCCGCAGCTTCATTTTCACTGGCAATGGGCGCCAATTCCGAAGCCAGGCGGGGATGGCGGCCTAACTTACCCCCGGCAAGAATTCTGCATCCAACCTTCCCCTCCACCAGGGCCCCTGTAGGGCAGGCACGAATACATTGGCCACAATTAAGACATTTGCTGGTGTTAATCAGCACCCCGCGTCTACCCAGACTGACAGCTCCTTCCGGGCAAGCCTCAATACAGGCCTCGCATTGCTTGCAATCCCCGTTTAATTCCGGCACCGACTGCCCCTGCACGCCAAAATCTTTTATCTGGGGCTGGCTGCAGGAATTGGGACACCCGGCTAGGGCAATGTGGAACATCTGGTGATGCATGGGCTTTGCACTTTCCACCCGGCTTCCCAGGCGAGAGTTAAAGTCCTTTTCCACCATTACTTTGCGCAATTCTGATTCCAGCTTATCTAGGTCTACTACCCGGTTGGGACAATTGAAACATTTCTTTATGGTAAATAGCTCCATAAAAGTCCTCTCCTATTTACATAATATTTAAGGAAAAACATTTTAGGGTATTTCTTTCGGGAAAACATTTGGGGTATTCCTTTGGGGTCGTTTTTTTTTGACAGGATTAACAGGATTGTCAGGATTTTTTGTTTTTCTTATATTCCTATATTGATTCCTTTGCATACGGGGTTCTTTTATTATATTGGGGTTTTTATTTAATTTTTTTATATTTAACAAAAACTTTGTTAGCCTTATGACTTAGCCCTATTGTAACTAACCCTCTTAACAATCTTCTTTAATCCCTTATCCTGCAAATCCTGTAATCCTGTCTAATGTTTTTCGTTTTTTCTTTTTTTAATCTCTATCCCGCGAATCCCGTTAATCCCGTCAAAAGTTGTCCTTTCTTTTTTACGAAATTGTTTATTCTAGTTTACTTGGCATTTGAACCAACAGCAATGAACTATTTCAGCAGGGAGTGTGATTTTTGTCACAGACACTACCCTCAAAGAGGAATTGTACTTTTTGACGTCAAAGTATGAATGGAATTAGTTTCGATAAAGCATTTAAGAGAGAATAGTTATGTTCAATGGAGAAAGGAGAAACTACAAATGTTGGCCAATCTGCTTGCTGCCGTCATGGTTCTTATATTCGGTGTGCTAATCAAGTTCTTCAAATTCTACAACCTGATCGCGGGTTATAATACCCTGCCGGAGGACCAAAAAGAAAATGTAGATATTGAAAAGCTGGCTAACCTGGTTGGCAACGGTCTGCTGGTCATGGCAGGGGTTTTGTTATTAGGAGCACTTTTGACCTGGTTGGGTTACTCCGCAGCCTTCCTTGGATCATGGATAGTATTTGTTATTATTGTGATTTACATTGTAGTTAAGGCTCAGCGGTTTAGTAATGGATAAATGCAAAAAATTCATAAGGCCGGCTAGGGCTGGGTGCGAATATAAAGGTTAGTATCCGGCCGGACCTTCGGCCGGCCAGGCTGGGTGCCAACCTGCCTTTTGCGCCCGCTCATGCTGTTCATCTCGCCGGACCAGGCTAAGGCTCAGTTGAACGCTCCGGTGGGGTACCCGCCCCATTCACCGTCCATGGCTCAGGGGGCGGCTTCGCACGTCCTGTGCTCAGCCCCACCTCCGCTTATCGACTTCGCCAAGCCTGGCCACAGCTCGATTCAATGCATTCGCTCTGCGCAAAAGGCAGGTTTGTCCGTAGCTGTTGTAGGCTGTAGCAAAAGGTAGATTTAACAGCGTTCTCAAGCCAGTCCTTTTAAAGGACCGGCTTTTTTCACAGGTTTTCAGCCAGTATTTCCACCGTATGTTTGACGGGTAATTCCTTTCCCCTGCTGTCCAGGCCGCCGCTTATTTGCAGCTTACAGCCGGGACAATCCAATGCTACCGTTGCTGCATTTGCCGCTTCCATGCTGTGCAGCTTTTTATCCAGGATCTGCCTTGATATGGACGGAAATTTGACGGAATACGACCCTCCGAAACCACAGCAAAGGTCGGAACCTTCCATTTCCGCCAGTTCCAGCCCGGCAGCAGCAAGCAGTTGTCTAGGTTCTTCGGTAATACCCAGGCATCCCTTCATGTGACACGAATCATGGTAGGTAACCCTACCGCCTGTTTGCTTTAGCCTTAAACTACTGCCGTCACCTGACTTATCAGCTACATAGGCTGTTACATGTTGCACTTTCCCGGCCAGGGCTTTAGCCCTTTCGTGCCAGGCAGGGTCTGTCTCCAGCAGCTCCATATACCTCTCTTTTAAGGCCTGGGCACAGGATGGGCAGCAAGTAACTACAGCATCGACACCGGCCTGCTCAAAGGCTTCGATATTCTGTTGTGCCAACTGCACGGCTGATTCCCGTACACCCATAAGCACGGCAGGCACACCACAGCAGGTTTGTCCGGCAGGGAAAACCATTTCCCTATTCAAGTGTTTTAAAACCTTATATGCTGCCTGACCTAATTGGGGATAAACGAAGTCGGTAAGACACCCGGCAAAAAATCCCACTTTTTCCTTGGAATCTGGAGTGGATTCTTTAGAAGAGCCTTCAGGCACGCTAAGATTTCGAGCTTGATCCCGGAAAGCTTTGTCTGCAATTACAGGCAGGCTGCGCCCTTCCGTTAAACCTGCTAAAAACATGGGCAGGTGACGTATTCTGGCACCCTTTTGGAAAGGTTTTTGGCCTAATTGCCCGGCTTTAATCAGCCGGTGGAATAACTTGCGGTTGGGCAGCACCTTCTCTAATACAAATTTCTGTCCTCCCGGCAGGCCGCCCTTTTCCACTACCCGGCTGCGCAGTTCCCGGATCAACTTGGGTATATCGATCTTGCCCGGACAAAAACGTTTACAACGCTCACAGCCCAGGCAAAGGTTTTGCAATTCCCCGGCCTCTTGAAAACCATTAAAGAAAGCCGTAAGAATGGTACCGATACCGCCTGTGTATATGTGACCGTAAACATGCCCGCCCAAAAGCTGAAATACGGGGCAAACATTTAAGCAGGACGCACAGCGGATACACTGTAGGGCCTCTTTAAATACCGGATCTGCCTGCATTTCTGTACGGCCGTTGTCTAAAAGGATGATGTGCAGTTCCTTTTCCTGCACAGTCCCGTCCGGGTAAGCCGCAGGAGTAGGGCCCGTGATCATGGTTATATAACTGGTTATTTTCTGGCCGGTGGCACTGCGGGGAAGAGCCTCTATTATGGACTTCACGCCGGTAAACACATCCACCAGCTTTTCCAGGCCCACCACCGCCACGTGTACCGGGGGCAAAGTGGTTGTTAACCTGGCGTTTCCTTCATTAGTTACTATAACCAGGGTACCTGTCTCAGCTACAGC
Source organism: Bacillota bacterium (assembly GCA_009711705.1). Classification (GTDB taxonomy): domain Bacteria; phylum Bacillota; class Desulfotomaculia; order Desulfotomaculales; family VENG01; genus VENG01. The sequence goes on along the minus strand of VENG01000008.1, from coordinate 165,751 downwards.
GATATTGGCCCCGGATATACCAATATCTGCAGCCAGAAACTTTTTCCGCAGCTGCTTTCTGGCCACTCCCACCAGTTTGGGAATATCGGCCGACAGCTCTTGCGTTGTTTCTTTGGAAAATATATCTGCCACTTCATCCCTGGTCATATGAATAGCCGGCATAACCATATGAGAAGGTTTTTGGCCACACAGCTGCAGTATCCATTCGCCAAGATCGGTTTCCACCGAATCAAGGCCCTGCCGGCCCAAGTATTCATTAAGATGGATTTCTTCCGTAGCCATGGACTTGGACTTAACTATTTTAGTGGCACCCTTCTCCTGGGCCAGGTTTTTAATATAGTCCTTGGCATCCTGGGCCGTACCGGCCCGAAAGACTTTGGCTCCCCTGGCCTGTGCCGACTCGGTAAAACGCCTGGCCAGCTCCTCCATCCTGGCGGCTGCATCACCCTTAACTGCTGCAATCCGGTCTCGTAGCTCCTGAAAGTCCTTGCCGGTATACGCCCTTTCCCGCGCGCCGACGTAATCATTACCGAAACGCCCCAGAGCACCGCGCAGGTTTTCATTGGCCAGAGCCTTTTCTATATTGCGTTTAATCTGTTGCTTATCACTCACAGGTCTCACCCCCGGCCTGATCTACAAAGATAATGTACAGCTGCTCCGGACCGTGTACCCCGATGGTCAGCACCCTTTCAATATCCGCCGTCCGGCTGGGGCCGGAAATAAAGGCAATATAACCCGGCAAAAGATCCTGCTCATTAAAGTAATCAACTGCATCGACAAACTTATCCACCTGCCGGTCAATACGTACCAGTGCCACATGTACCGGGGGTAAAGTAGATACCAGGCGCTGGTCCAGGGCTGTGCTGTCCTGGGCCAGGGTACCTGTTTCCGCTATTGCCATATCCATTTCCGAAAGACCCAGTTCAGCATCCTCTGAGTGCTGCCTCAAGTCACTGGTATGCACTACAACATCTTGAGATTTAATTGCTTTCAAACAATCGGATACCAACTCCGATTTAGCGGCGGCAATTTTCTTTATATTCAATTCTTTTATAATATTTTTCAGCTGCCTGCCGGCAGCGGAGGAATCATGAACACGGTATACCCGAGCAGAAATGGCTTCTGCCTGTTCTTTAAACTTGGCGAATAATTGCTCCAGTTTATTGCCGTCCATTACAATTCCCCTCCTCCCGGGCGCCAGTGATGGAATGAGCCAGCATTTCCACAGTGTGCAGTACCCGCTGCGGCATTTCTCTCTGCGCCAGCCCGTCATTTAACTGAATACGGCAGGAACCACAACCGGTTACCACTACCCCGGCATCAGTCCCGGAGATGTCACGTAATTTACGGTCTAACACCTGAGAAGCTAACTTATAATGTTCAAAACTAAAAGAGCCTGCCCCACCGCAACAGCCCCCCGGGTCTTGCATGGGGCTATACGTGGCACGGGGGATGGCTTTCAACAACTTTTCGGCCTTTCCTGCCGCCCCTAATCCTCGTCCCACATGGCACGGTTCATGATAAGTGAAATGAGTGTCCAGTGGACCTAATAATGTATGATCCAACGGAACTACATCAGTTAAGAATTCCGCAATGTCATAGGTACGGCCGGCCAAGGACAGTGCTTTACCGGCATCCTTTGCCTGGCCGGATAAAAACTCCGGATAATGATGCCGGAAGGCCTCGCCGCAGGTACCGCAAACAGTAACCACCGCATCCACCCCGGCAGCATCAAACATATGCACGTGCGATACCGCCATTTCTTTAGCAGTATCCTTTATCCCGTGAATCAATAGAGGGGCTCCACAACAATGCTGCTGCTTGGGTAAAACCACTTCAACTCCGTGCCTGTTTAACACTTCCACAAGTGCCAGGCCTACGCCGGGATATACATAATTGGTAACACAGCCGGCGAAAAGGGCAACCCGCATAACAGGGTTTTCCACCGCATTTTTTTCCGGTAACTGCTCCTTGAGATCCTTCTTGGCCAGGACAGGAAGCACCCTTTTCAAATCCAGCCCCACAGGAAACCGCGGGATCATCCCTCTCTCCCCGCGCTTAAAGAAAAAGCTCTGGGCAATACCCGCCGCTTTCATACCCTTTTGCATCAGAGCCGGGCGGGCCAGACCGGCCGCGGCAACCCGGTGGGGAAACGACAGGCCTCTTTTTTCCGCCAGCGCGGCACGGGCCTCCAGTACAACCCTATCCACCCTGACCCCGCAAGGACAGTTGCTCACACAGGCCATACAGGTAAGGCACAGGTCAAAACGGTGGGCCAGCTCAGCTGTATAGTCCAGTTTGCCGCTAAGGACTGCTGCCGCCAGCTGCACTTTCCCCCGGGCCACCGCATTCTCGGCTCTTGTTTCTTTGTACAGAGGGCAGACCGCCTGGCAGTTGCCGCATTTCATACATTTTATAATTTCATGTTCAATGGATTTAAGCCGGTTACTCATGCCCGGTCCCCCCGTTAAAACCCATCTTACCGGGGTTTAAAATTCCTTCCGGGTCCAGGGCATTTTTAATCTTATGCAGCACGCCCACACCACCGGCACCCAGTTCCCATTCCAGGAAACCGGATTTGGCCATGCCTATGCCATGCTCACCGCTCAGCGTACCGCCCAGGGCCAGGGCTTTTTCAAATATTTCCTTTACCGCGGCGTGGACCCTTTCCATTTCCTCTTTATCCCGCTCGTCGGTAAGGATGGTGGGGTGCAGGTTACCGTCTCCGGCGTGCCCGAAGGTACCGATCTGCAAATTATATTTCCGGGCAATTTCCTCCAACGCCAACAACATCTCGGTTATTTTGCTGCGCGGCACGGTAGCGTCCTCCAAGACTGTAGTGGGCTTAACCTGGGCCAGAGCCGGCAGTGCAGTCCGGCGGGCCGCCCAAAGGCCGTCCCGCTCTTTGTCGTCTCGTGCCATCTGTACCTTACCGTTATTATTCTTAATTACTTCTAAGACCGTATCCGCTTCCCGCTCTACCACTTCCGGAATCCCATCCACTTCTATAAGCAAAATGGCTCTGGCATCTGTGGGAAGTCCTATTTTAGAGAAATTTTCCACGGTTTTTATGGTAACTTGATCCATTATCTCCAGCGTGGCCGGAATTACTTTATTCTTAACGATGGATATAACTGCATTACCGGCATCGGACAGATCGTTAAAGGCTGCAAACATTGTCTTGCGGGATTCCGGAGCCGGGATTAAACGCACAATTATTTCTGTAATAATACCTAATGTCCCCTCGGAGCCGGTAAAAAGTTTCACCATGTCCAGGGCGGTAACATTTTTTACGGTCTTACCTCCGAAACGGGCCACCTGCCCGTCCGCCAGTACCACTTCAAGCCCCATCACATAGTGCTTGGTTACCCCGTATTTCAATCCCCGCAACCCGCCTGAACACTCAGCTACACTGCCGCCCATGGTGGCTGTGGCCACGGTACCGGGATCAGGGGGATACAAAAGCCCGTGCGGTGCTACAGCGTTATTTAAATCTTGTATAATTACCCCGGGCTGTGTGGTGGCTGTTAAATTTTCCGCATCCACTTCCACAATATCTGCCATTTTTAGTAACGACAGTACTATACCACCCTTAAGCGGCACCGTACCTCCGCTTAAGTTGGTACCTGAACCCCTGGGGTAGAGAGGGACTTTGAACCGCCGGGCGATTTTTACTAACTGCGATACCTGCCCGGTATTTGAAGGCGTAACCACTACATCAGGAAGCGGGTCAGGCACATCGGGGGTGGCATCATAAGAATAACAAAGTAAATCCTCCCGGCCTGTGATTACATTTTCCTTACCTATTATTTTAACCAGTTCGTTAATTATCTCCTTTTGCAACACGAAGCATCCTCCTTCGGATAGCTGCCCAAAAAATTATAACAAAATACCCGCGGCAAAACCGCCGTATATAATAACCAGTCCCACAATGCCCACGGCTAATCCGTAAACAAACATGGGAATAAGGTTCCTGCGGATAATGATTCCCTCAACACCGGTAAGTCCTACCGTAGCACACGCAGCAACAACATTATGCACACAAACCATATTGCCCACTGCACCGCCTATATTTTGCATGGCCAGAGTAACCACTCCGGGGTGTCCCAACTGTCCTGCCACACCGAACTGAAACTGGGAGAAAAGAATATTGGAAACAGTATTTGAACCGGACATAAAGGCTCCCAAAACACCCACAAAGGGAGACACCAGGGGCCACGCGCCGCCCACTACCATGGCTGTCGCCTTGGACATGGTGAGCATCATGCCGTCAATGTCCTTAACATTTGTCGAAGAATTAACCATCACCTGAACCATGGCCACGGCAAAAAACAATGCAATGGCAGGGCTCACTATTTGCTTCAGAGTGGCACCCCAGGCTTCTTTTACTTTTTCACCAGGCATGCGGTGCAGGAAGATGGTGATTATGGCCACCAAAACAAAGGGTATGGTGCCGGGAAGATATAAATATTTAAGTGAATAATTAATGCCCGACCCCAGTATATTGTCCCACGCTATAACCTGAGCGGCTAACCATGTCTTCAAACCAAATTCGGGAATCCTCGTTACCACAAGGACCACAGCAATTAAAACATAAGGTGTCCAGGCCAGCCAAAGCGGCATATTGCTTTCCTCATCTGAACCTGTTTCCACCATGCCCTTCCAGTTTCCTTCCCATTTATCTTTTGTAGGAAATTCCCATTGATCTTTGGGCACCAGGAACCCTTTAGACGCGGCCAACAAAACAATAGGCAGCCCGATTAGAGCACCTACCAGGGCAGGAAACTCCGGGCCTAACAGGGTGGCGGTCAACATGTAGGGGACAGTAAAGCAAAGCCCCGCAAAGATAGCAAAGGGCGCCGCTGCTAAGCCGTATTTAATAGAACGCTTTTCGCTGGGGCCAAAGAAAGCCGTTAACATGCAAATGGCCAACAGGGGAATAAAAGTACCCACAATAGCGTGAGGCAGCGCACTCCAAAAACCGACTGATTTCAGGAAGGGAATATAAGCTCCTTCTCCTAACCTCTCTACCACAGTGGCTTTCATCACAGCCCCTACACCGCCTATAACCGGCGTGCCCACTGCCCCGAAACTTACAGCAGTACTGTCAAATATAAGAGCCACCATAGCAGCAGCCAGGGGAGGAAAGCCCAGCCCCACCATTAACGGGCCGGCCAGTGCAGCCGGCGTACCGAACCCGGCCGCTCCTTCAATGAAGGAACCGAACATCCAGCCAATAATGATGGCCTGGATTCTGCGGTCCGGCGTAATGCCGTAAAAGCCCCGGTTAATGGTGGACATGGCCCCACTTTTCTTCAGAGTATTTAAAATAAGAATGGCACCAAAGATAATAATTAAAATATTAAACGCTGACAAAAATCCATAGACAGTGGAAGCAACTACGCGTATTAACTCCATGCCCCACACAGTTAAAGCAACCACTACTGCTATACCCCATGCAAAGGGCATCACCCTTTTTGCCGGCCACGAAAAAACTGTCATCATAACTACGGTAAATAATATAGGTATGAAAGCAACTACCGCCAGTCCTACAATTCCCATAAAAGAATTACCCTCCTCTTTACCACTGTTCATGCACCCTGATGGTCAGACCACTATCTGTTTAAATGCGGGGCCTGGTTCAAAACCCGGCCCCTTATCTTATTTTAAACTTTTTTTAGTAAACTATTTGATCAGTAATGTCATGCAACGAAGCACAGCCGGTAAGGATCATGGCCTGGCTCAGTTCTGCTGTCATTTTCTCAATGAAAAACTGAACTCCTTCTACGCCGCCTCCAAACGCTCCCACAACCAATGGGCGTCCCACGAGAACAGCGTCAGCACCTAAAGCTAAAAGTTTAATAACGTCAACCCCTGTCCTAACTCCGCCGTCTGCAAAGATAGTTACTTTCCCTTTAACCTCAGAAGCGATTTCCGGCAGTACATCCGCCGCACCCGGGGTATAATCAAGGATACGCCCTCCGTGGTTGGAAATCACAATGGCCGCTGCACCGGCTTCAGCACACGTTACAGCCTCATCAAGGGTCATTATACCCTTAACAATAAAGGGAAGTTTGGTAGAAGCAATGATTTCCTCCAATTCAGTGCGTGTTTTGGGACCAACAGGCTGTCCTTTCAGAGCCATGGTTACCAATCCGGCGCCGTCAATATCCATACCTACGGCTACCGCACCGGCTGATTCCGCCCGGCGTATCCTTTCTATCACTTCTTCTTGTTCCCGGGGTTTGATTACCGGTATTCCCCATCCATTTTCCACTGCCACTGCTTCCAAACCGGAATCATACATGGCCGGGTCGGCTCCGTCACCGGAAAAGCCCATACTTCCGGCAGCCTTACTGCCGGACATAATCATGCCGATAAAATCACGCTCAGATATGGCCCCTCCCATATTGTAAGAGGTGCCGGTCATGGGGGCGGCCAAAACCGGAGTTTTTAAGGAAACGCCGAATAATTCACAATCCGTAACCGGGTTTTTAGCATTATGCAGAGTGCGCATGTTAAGGCTATAACCTTGTAGAGCCTCTAAGTTAACCCGAAAAGCACTTCCCGTTCCCGAACCGCCCATGCCGGGCACTTCCCCTGAACAGGCCCGCCCGTCACAAACAGGACAGACCCTGCAATAACCTTTAAGTTTTTCTCGTGCTTGATCACGAATCTGGTTAAGATCCATGGATAGTCCTCCTTACCAAGAAGAAAATTGGCTGCTGGTATGACCAGCATGCTACTTAGTGTAAAAGTTCAATAAATTCTCTAAAAATCCTTTTGGAAAAAATACCCCGCAAGTGGGGACGGTTCTTGCTTGCCCCTCATTACAGGTATTTTTTATCTACTTAACTGCAAAAACTAAATCCTTTTCCCCCAAATTATCAGTGTCTCCTGTCATTTTAAAGCGCCTGCGAGCTTCCACCTGGGAAAAACCTATACGGGGCAATATCTCCTCCAGCTCACTGGTTATGTTCAAGCGCAGCTCAAAGGTCAATACATCGTATGTAGGATTATCCTCCTGCTCTCTGATTGTAAGCAAGTTATAGCGAACCGATTTATCTTCGTAGTCCAGCAGCCTCAGATACATCACCTTACTGCCATTTTCCTGTGCCACCGTAAGAGGACCGAAATTTAGTTTATCTTCCTTGAAAATATCATAATCGCGGTTTTCAAAGACGGCCAGACCACCGGGCTTTAATAAATCATATATTGCTTTTAAACCCTGTTCAAATTCTTTATCGTCGATCATGTGGGCCACCCCACCACCTGCGCATACAAATCCGTCAAAAGATGCCGGCCCGAATTTTTCTGTAAGCTCCGTAAAAGAGGCCTGGCAAAAATCGATGTCCAGATTATTATCGCCGGCGCGCTCGCGTGCAATATCCAGCATACCTTCACTGATATCAAAACCCGCAACATCTAACCCTTGCTGTGCAAGATAAATTGCATGACGACCGGTGCCGCATGCAGCATCTAACACCTTTTTCGCTCCGTGTTCTTTGAACAAGCCTGCATAATAAAGGGCTTCCTTTTTGTTTTTCTCTTCTTCCGAAATGTAATGATCATAATCATTACTCCAAGCGTCATAGACGCGACGTGTCTCTTTACCTGTCATTGCCACTGATTGACACTCTCCTTTTGTAGAAGTTCTTCGAAAAATCCTTATATTTATAAATTCTCAATTAAATTGTCGATTCCTGCAACTCAAACCAACTTACCAAGTTGTTTGGCAAGTTAGGACGGTTCTCACTTGCCCGTCCCTGCTTGCCAAAATAAAATTACCCCTTTATATAAAGGGGTAATTTTTGAGAGGTAACTTCTTTTGTTAGTGGTTCCGACTAACAAACTCCGCCGAAGAACGGCATCATACCAAATACCAACAATATGAGGATCAGGAACAGTATAAAACTACCGTCAAATCCAGCTGCACCAGTTGTACCGCCACCATATGCCATTTAATATCCCTCCTTTGTGATATTATTCTGTTTATTTATCTTCCACTTGACAAATACCGCCACCGAAACCCATTCCAAACACTAACAGGATTAGGATTAAGAAAAGAATTAATCCGCCTCCACCAGAACCAGAACCATAAGCCATAAATGATCCTCCCTTCAGCAATAGAATAATTCAACTTTCATCTTATATTATGTATTGAAGTTGAAAAGTGTTATTAAAAAAACAAGCGCTCCTCGAAAAAAGGAGCACCGTCAAAGAAGAATAGTGAGATCCCGGGAGTGAACTCGTTCAGCTAAAGCTGAACATCGGGGCTTAAGAGGAAAGGGGACACACCTCCTGCGGAGGAATGTCCCCAACTGGTGGGATTCAACCCCACCTGAAGAAAAAAAGTGCAAACTCCCACTTATAGAAGTGGGAGTCTTAGAAATCAGATAAAATCTATAAAGGCCATGGGTGATCAGTGACGGGAACGCACTCCGTTATGACAGGTAAAATAACCGGCCTGCGCCCAATATGTTTATAAAGAAAAGAGGACAATGACCTTATGATAATACCTTTGACAGTTGACCATTCTTTAAGTCGGGCTGAAGGCAAATCATTCAACTCTTTGGTAATACGTTTTTTAGCTTCATCCAACAATTCAGTGCTTTCCCGCATATAAACAAATCCCCTGGAAATAATGTCCGGTCCGGCAAGAAGCGTACCATATTTTTTATCAATTACCATTACCACCACAATGATGCCCTCAGTGGATAGACTCTGGCGGTCATGTAGAACTATATTGCCTACATCACCCACGCCCAACCCGTCGACCATAATGTCCCCGTGAGTTACCTTACCATTTAAACTGGCCTGCTGCTTATTAAATTCCCACCGGTCACCGCACTCAGCAAAGATAACATTACTTTTGGGAATACCCATCGCCTCAACCAGCTGTGCAAATTTAATTTTATGCCTGTATTCACCATGGAACGGCATAAAATACTTGGGCTTTAAAATGTTAACCAGAGTTTTAATCTCTTCTTGAGCAGCATGTCCTGAAACGTGCACTGTACCATCTACCTTGTATACCACTTGTGCACCAATACGGAAAAGGTTATCAATGGTCCGGGCTACTAATTTTTGGTTCCCTGGAATGGGATTGGCGGAAATGATTACAGTATCACCGGGCTTTATTACCACCTGCCGGTGTGATTGTTGAGCCATCTTGGTTAAAGCCGCCATTGGTTCACCCTGGCTACCGGTGGTAATAATTACAACATCCTCACCCGGCAGTTTATTGGCCTCATTAATTTCGATAAGGGTATGGTCAGGGATATGTAGATAACCCAAATCAGTAGCGACCTCAACCACGTTAATCATACTCCGGCCGGCAAGGGCTATCTTGCGGTTAAACAGTACAGCGGCGTTAACAATTTGCTGTATACGGTGAACGTTGGAAGCAAAGGTAGTAACAATTATACGTTGTTTAGCCTGCGCAAAATAGTGCAGAAGCGTTTCACCCACCACTTTTTCAGAAGGGGTATATCCTTCTCTGTCGGCATTGGTGGTATCGCAAAGAAAAAGGAGAACTCCCCGCTCCCCCCACTGGGCCAACTTCCCCAGTTCCATTACATGACCGTCAATGGGAGTTTGATCAATCTTAAAATCCCCGGAATGGACAACCAGCCCGGCAGGGGTTTCTATAGCTAGCCCCACGCCATCGGGAATGCTGTGGTTAACTCGGAAGAAATTTATCTTAAAGCATCCTAGTTTCAGTTTATCCGCAGGCGTGATAACATTTAAAGAAAATTCATTAATCTTACCTTTACTTCGACTATCCCGGTCCAATAACTTCCTACCGGCAATCCCCACCGTTAAAGAAGTGCCGTATACGGGAACATTAATTTCATTTAAAACAAATGGTAAAGCGCCCACATGATCTTCATGCCCGTGGGTAAGAATAATACCCTTTATTTTTTGCAGATTATTTTTTAAATAACCGATGTCAGGAATCACCAAGTCGACACCGGGCAATTCTTCCGTAGGAAATTTTAGTCCCGAGTCGATTACAATAATATCGTTATTACATTCCATAGCCAGCATATTCTTGCCTATTTCCGCAATACCGCCCAGCGGCATCAATGCCAGCGAGTTTTTTCTCGTTCTAACCATATTCACCTAAGCCTTTCCCTTCTCAATTCTTCCCGAGGAGGATGTTCAAGGTATTTTACTTTAGTATTATTTTTGGCATCCCAGTTTAGAGCCCATTCGTTTCTGAATAATACCACATAATTACCTTCATCGTCTTGTACCACCAGGTTTCCCCTGCCCTTGAGCGATTTTGGATTCAAATCTTGTCCCGTGACCCACCGTGCAACACTGTAAGGAAGTTGCTCAAGATATATATCCAGGCCATATTCATGGGTCAACCTGTGTTCCAGCACTTCAAACTGAAGCACCCCCACCGCCCCTATTACCGGGGACTCCAGGCCAATATCCGGCAGCTGAAACTTTTGTATAGCCCCTTCTTCAGCCAGCTGGTTCATCCCTTTCATGAACTGCTTTCTTTTCATAACATCCCGTAGGTGTACCCTGGCGAACATCTCCGGCTGGAAGAGCGGAAAGGCCTCGAAGTCAAAGCTGCTTTTTTCCGTTAGTGTATCGCCGATGCGAAATATACCCGGATCAAAAATACCCACGATGTCCCCGGGATATGCTTCATCTACAGTAGCTGTACTCTGGGCCATAAACTGCCTGGATTGTGATAAACGTAGGGTTTTGCCGGTGGGAACATGCTTTACGAGCATCCCCCGAGTGAAACTGCCCGAGCAAATGCGAACAAAGGCAACTCTATCCCGGTGGGCAGGATTCATATTGGCCTGAATTTTGAAGACAAACCCTGAAAATTCTTCATTTTCGGGGCTTATGGTACCTTTCCCCGTTGTTTTTTCGCGCGGTGGCGGAGCCAGTTCAATGAATGAGTCCAGAAAAGAACGAACCCCAAAATTGGTCAAGGCACTGCCGAAATAAACCGGTGTTAATTCCCCTCGAGCGATTAATTTTAAATCAAAATGGTCTCCGGCTAAGTCCAGTAGTTCTATATCTTCCTTTAACTGGTCGTATACCGGTTCGGGCAGTGCACCGGCAATATCCGAATCAGACAAGTTACCCACCTTGGTGGGAACTACAGTCCGGCCCTGCCTGTTGCCGGTAAAAAGTTCTATTTGGGCAGATTGCCGGTCATAGATGCCGGTGAATTCACTTCCCCTGCCCACCGGCCAATTCATGGGAAAGGATTTTATATGAAACGTTTTCTCTATTTCGTCCAACAGGTCCAAAGGTTCTCTTCCATGCCTGTCCATCTTGTTAATAAAGGTAAAGATAGGTATGCCCCGGTCCCTGCACACCCGGAATAACTTTTTTGTTTGCTCCTCCACCCCTTTGGCTGCATCAATCAACATAACCACACTGTCGGCAGCCATTAGCGTACGGTAGGTATCTTCACTGAAATCCTGGTGTCCCGGAGTATCCAGTATGTTTATTTTCAATTGGTGGTACTCGAACTGTAAAACACTTGAGGTTACCGAAATACCTCTTTTCTGTTCCAACTCCATCCAATCAGACATGGCATATTGTTTTGATTTGCGGGATTTTACATTGCCCGCCAGGCGTACAGCCCCTCCGTACAACAATAATTTTTCCGTTAATGTGGTTTTACCGGCATCCGGGTGCGAAATAATGGCAAATGTCCTTCGTCTCTTAGCCTCGCTGAGTAGTTCTACTTGATTCATTTTAAAATGTTACCCACCTGTCCTGACATTTTTTATTAGGCACATTCAAAGTCTACCCAATTCTCGTGCCTATCAAGCTGCTTGGAACCTTGAACCAACTGCTTAGAGTGTACTCTTGTTTGTCTTGTGTAAAACACATATACTATGGTTGTCCATAACGTCAATAGTAAGATTAAAGTTATTTTCTATCCACTTAAAGGTTTTCGGACTGTAAAAACAGATATGTGTAGTGTCTTTACGGTACCACCATAGATTAAAGTTATCGCTGGTAGTATGGAACAAAGTGTTGATAGCTAAAGTCCCATTTTCCCTTAACAAAGATTCTAACAATGTTAAAACCTCTAAAGGATTTTTAAGGTGTTCAAATACTTCTGTACAGGTTATTAGATCATATTGTTTGTTCACGAAAACCTTCTCCGGGAAAAAAAACGGATCGTATATATCAACATCTATACCCAGCCTATTCAACAGAACCTTTAATACCGGCCCCGGCCCACAGCCAAAGTCCAAAGCCATTTCTACATCCTTAGACGTATCTATGCCAGCAGTTTTTATAAACTTATTAAAGTTATTAACATAACCCTTGTTCTCTATCGAGTTATTATGTTGTTTATACCGGTAATGTTCCTCTTGTTCATCGATAAGATATTCCTCATCTAAAAATATAAAGTCACAATGGGGACAGTGGTGGTAAACTGCAGACGTAACACTGTCCATTTTGCCGGTAATTTCTCCGCATAGCTTGCAGGGTATGCTATGAATAATGTATCACCGCTTTATTTTTTAGTTTGCTTACTAAAAACTCTCTCCACATTTTTGTTTTTCAATAAATTGGTTAAGATCTTCCCTTTTGATCCTCCAACCGCGGCCAACCTTAAAAGCTGGGATTTTTCCATCTTGAACCAAGCGATATGTGGTAATCTCACTTATTTGGAGGTATTTGGCCACCTGGCCAATTGTCATAATCTCATTATCTTCAGACACCGAAATCACTCCAAAAGTAATTTTGTAACTGCTGATAAGAACAGATAAGTAAATTGTATATTGGATAACTGATTTATGCAAGCTATGGCCTTACCGGCATTCGTACCACTGGCCATAACTTCCAATTGATACGCTATTTTGTTTTCCTGCGCAGTTGTGATTACAAGATCCTTGAAGGGGTATATGTGGGTTTATGCTGGCATCATAAGAGCCTTGGGATGGATGAAAGGCACTCTGTGAAAAGCATGGCAAAATATGATAGTTGTCGTTTTTTATATTACCCACCTAAAAAGGTGGGCCATTTTCGAATATATTTATGATTGCAGCATTAGCGGCAACAAGTTATTTAAAACTAAAATTAAAATTAAATAAAGTTGGCACACTTATTAACTAATTCAATAAAATAATAACTATCACAGGAGGAAAAAAATAATGAAAATAAAACACTACGAAACAACACTGCAAATATACGATAAGACATTAATTATCAGTAAAGACAATAATATGGAAAATGAAAATATTGCACAATTTTATGACCATCATGGAATTGAAATATGCCGACCTTTGCAATTTGAGAATTCTCACAAAGGTCTCAAAAATCTTAGGGATTGGATTTATTTAATTATAACTAAACAGACTGTTTCACGACAGGCGAGTTAATTAGAATAGGATTAGACTAATTTGAGTAATATGATTTTAATATTGATGATAATAAACCCGGGTACTGACACCGGGTTTATTATCGTACGGTTGATTCCGGCAGTAAAACTTTAATGTTCAAAACCATTAAAATTTCTTACCTGGGAAACCAGATGATTATAGCCGCTCCGATTAAGCAGATAAAACTTCCAATCCAATCCCAGCGGTCCGGTTTTTTGCGGTCCACAAACCAACCCCAAAGCAGGGAAAGGACGATAAATATGCCACCGTACGCTGCGTAAATCCTCCCGAAGTTTGGATAATCCTGGAGCGTAGGTATAATGCCGTAGGTAACCAAAACTACCGCCCCCATGACTCCTAGCATGATTCCCTTCTTTTCCCGCAGCCACAGCCAGACCAGGTAGCCGCCGCCTATTTCTGCCAGGCCGGCCACTACAAAGAGCAGCGCTGATTTTAGCATTGGTCGGCCTCCCGTATATCATCTTCCCTTTCTTTTCGGGGTGCCCAGAGTATGATTGTGGTGCCCAAAAGTGCCACCAGCATCCCCGTCCAATCAAAAAAATCCGGTTGTTTCCCATCTATCCACCATCCCCAAAAAAGGGCCATGATAATGAAAATACCGCCGTAGGCGGCATAAATACGTCCAAAATCCGGGAAATGCTGCAGCGTGGGAATAACTCCGTAGGCAACAAGAATAATGCCGCCTAATATACCAAAATAAAGCGGGGCTTCTTCTCTCAGCCACAACCATATAAAATACCCTCCGGCAACTTCAGCCAATCCGGCGAAAAAGAATAGTACATATGATTTAATAACCTGGAAATGCAATTGTACCGGTCTCCTTTTTTAATCGTCTTTACCTGTCCTTATGATATTTGCAAATTCCACCGGCAACCCGGCTTTTTCCACGGCACCGGCGGCAACCTCGTAATCATACGGAACTTTTAGAAAGGTAACCTCAATATCCTTATCCACCTCTACCAGAGCAAATACCGCCTTCGGGTCACCGTGCTTGGGCTTGCCCGTACTACCGGCATTTATTATATGAGCGCCGGATTCCAACACGCGATGGTAAGGGATATGGGTATGGCCGCAAACCAGTACATTGACCCCGGCATCTTCCATCATGGAAGTAATCTCTCCGGCAGGCACGTCTTCGAAAAGATATTCATTTAACCTGCGGGGACTGCCGTGAACAAACAATATTTTATAATCACCTATCTTCTCAATCATCTTTTCCGGCAAAGACCGCATGAAGTCCTTGCTTTCTTTACCGGTATTTTCCAGTGTCCAGGTAATAGATCTAACACCCAATTCAGCGGCCTTTTCATCTTTATAGTCACAGCCGCAGACCATGCGCTGGTTAGCGATGCCATCATCATAGTTCCCCATAACCGTGGGAATACCTGCTGCTTTAATGGTTTGCACCACCTGATCAGGAAATGCCCCGTAACCTACCAGGTCACCCAGACAAACAACCATGTCTGGTTCGCGGCTGTGTATATCAGCCAAAACTGTGTCCAGGGCATGTTTATTTCCATGTATATCGGACAGAACTGCAATCTTCAAAGTTATTATCTCCTTTGGATAAAGTGGGAGTTCCTCTTTTTACTACAGATGGGGTGGACTCCCCATCTGTAGCCCCGGTGTTCAGCTTTAGCTGAACGAGTTCACCTGGCTGTTTTATGTGAGCATAAAGTATTCTCAATCCTTTTACATGCCTCGTAGTCACGTGTAGTGGTACGACATCGAAGGTTCTCCCGCATGCTGTTAAACAACTCAGTGTTTAGATGTTCCACTTGATTGAAAAATGCTTCTTTATTCAGGGAGTAAAAAACCCAGCGGCCGTCCTTATCGTCTAAAACTATTTTCTCTTTTTTCAGCACCCTCAAGTGATGAGATACGGCGGGCTGGGACATATTCAGCCGGTGCATAATTTCGCATACACACATATCATGGTGAGAAAGCATATCGATTATTTTCAGCCTGGTGTCATCGGCAATGATTTTTAAGAAACGAAGAAATTCCTTCATACTTTTCACTCCGGTAATTATAATGCCGGGAGAGTAAATTGACCACTCCCGGCTTATTTTTTGCTACTATTTAGCGTTTGCCAATTGGTCACCGAAATATTTACGCTTGAAGCCCAGGGCAACATTAACCAGCCCGATCATTATGGGCACTTCGATAAGGGGACCGACAACCGCGGCCAGTGCCTGCCCGGAATTTATGCCGAATACCGCCACAGCCACTGCAATGGCCAGCTCGAAATTATTGCTGGAGGCAGTAAAGGACAAAGTGGTGGCCTGCTCGTAGTTTACCCCGGCCTTTTTACTGATGAAGAATGAGAAGAAGAACATGATAAGGAAATAGGCTACTAGTGGAACCGCTATCCTCAATACATCCATGGGCAAAGCTACTATATAGCTCCCCTTTAGTGAAAACATCACCACGATGGTAAAGAGCAACGCTACCAGGGTGAGGGGGCTGATTTTGGGAATAAACTTATTTTCATACCACTCCTTACCTTTGGCCGGCATGAGCGTGAAACGGGTTATAATGCCGGCAATGAAGGGGATGCCCAGGTAGATGAATACACTTTTGGCCACTTCCGCCATGGAAATATCTATTTCCAAGGATTTGAGGCCAAGCCATTGTGGAAGCACGGTAATAAAAATGTAGGCGTAAACAGAAAAAAGGAGTACCTGAAAAACGGAGTTTAATGCTACCAAAGCGGCGGCATATTCTGTGTCACCCTTGGCCAGTACATTCCACACGATGACCATGGCAATGCAGCGGGCCAGACCGATCAGGATCACACCCACCATGTATTCAGGGAAATCCTTAAGAAAAACCACAGCCAATATAAACATCAAGATGGGGCCCACAATCCAGTTTTGAAAAAGGCTAAGTCCCATTACTTTAGTATTGTTAAAAGCTTTACCAATTTCTTCGTATTTCACCTTGGCCAGCGGAGGGTACATCATAATAATGAGACCAATGGCAATGGGTATATTTGTGGTTCCCACCTGGAATTTACCCCAGAATTCCGCGACAGAGGGATAAATATATCCTCCACCCACACCAACTGCCATGGCTAGGAATATCCATACAGTTAAATATCTTTCTAAAAAAGGGAGTTTACGGGTAACTGTTTCCGTCATCTTTTAGCCTCCTAATATATAAATATATTTTTATATATATTAAAAAAATTTTTTAACCTCATTTGTTGATACATTGAAGTTTGCTTTAACTTTTTTTAGCTTTTTGATATTCTCTAAACAAAGCCACACAATACTTTTCCCTGGCTGAGTCAGGAATATAGTTATGTGCCTTTATTTTCTTAAATAGTTCTTCCTTGACCTTTTCTTCAGATAATGGCTCCATGGCCTTTACTTCCGATATTGCACGGTCAAGTCCTGTAATGCCGACCGGCCCGTCTCCCACTTGGATTTGAAAAACTCTTGGTGCTTTTGGGTCGCAACAATTTGCCATTTCTTAATAACACTCCCTATTATACATAAATAAATTGTTGCTTATATAATAATATTAACAATAACCCTTTGTCAATTACAATATTCTTATGGACAGGTGATTATCTGCCTGGCCCAAAGGCAGTCGGCACAGGAAGGTGTATTACCCCAGCAGTCGCCTTCATTGGTTTCTGTATAAGAACACCCGTCCAGGAATTTGCAGTCCGTACAGGAAGGGAAACGGAAATCCTTTACTTCCCGCCTAAAATTAATATAAGTAAGGCTGGTCCATATTTCATTCAAAGGCTTTTCACTTGCATCACCCATATAAAATGGGTATATTTCTTTCTCCCGGTCGTAAATGAAGCAACTGTACCTGTGCATAAAAGCGTAACAGGGTGAGATAAACCCTTTGTGGTTAACTGCCATGGCCTTGTCCTCGACAAACTTGCAGTAGCGTTCGGTACGCAGCTTCATATATGGCAAATGTGCCTGCATCAGCAAAAGGGGTGAATTATGCCCAAAGGTTATATCTGTATCATCCATATCATACAGAATTTGATCTTTCATTTCTTCATTATACGGGAGTACATTGGTAATAATTAATTGACGGGCCCCCAGTTTCGAGGCCAGGGACGCCATTTGCGGCATTTTATGGTAATTGTCTTTGGTGGCCACAAACTCTATTCCCAGTTCAGGTAAACGGACACCTTTACGTTCTTTGATCTTGTTTAATATTCTAATGTTATCCAGAACTCCGGAAAAATTAGCTCCCTGCCTTATGTTGCAGTATTCTTCCTCGTCGGGGCCGTCCAGGGATATAAATATTTTATCCATCTGTATGTCAACCAGTTTATTAATTACTTTTTCCGTGAGCAAAGAACCGTTGGTAATTGCTTCTATTTTCACTCTACGTTCTTTAACCATCGCTAACATTTCCAGAATACGCGGGTGGCTGAAAGGCTCGCCAAAACCTCCAAAGTGCACGCGCTCCAGTTGAGGCAAATGTGGGATGCTGTCTAAAATGCGCTCAAAAACAGGCCACTCCATATGTGACAAGTCGTCCTGCCATGAATTGCGGATGCAGGTGGTGCAGGAAAAATTACAGTGTGTAGTTGCTTCAATATATAATTTTTGGGTATCGGGAACCCTGGGAATTACGTGCCAGCCGTCCTCGCACTTAATGATCAGAGCATCCTCCGGGCCTTGAGTTTTAAAACTGGTTTCGGTAAAGGTCTTTTTATTGCCGGTCATATACAACCTCCTCGATTAACTGTTCTAAAAAAATACGCGCTTTGTATTAAAATAAACCAGAAGTTGTTTCATTCCGGAACGTAAATAAATAGGTGAAGATATATAAATTCTAATTTATATATTAAGTAAATTCAATACCAAAACTACACATGTAATTCCACACCAGTGCAGCATTTCCTCACTTCAGTTGTGTTCTTTTGTTATGTTAATCAATGATTAAATTAACTTGTAACGGCCATTATATACTTAGAAGGAGGTTGTCCAAGTGATTCAAAACTTTGCTGATTATGTTGTATATACTTTGCTGGGGCTTGCTCCACACACCCGCCTGGGTGAATCTATAAACTTTTTTGTTTACGATACCATTAAAATAATTATCCTTCTTTCTGTAATGATATTTATTATCAGCATAGTACGCAGTTTTTTTCCACCGGAGAGAACCCGGCAATTACTAAGCGGCTACAGTTTATACACCGGGCACGCCGCCGCTGCCGTGCTGGGCACGGTTACCCCCTTCTGATCTTGCTCTTCCGTGCCTATATTTATAGGCTTTGTTGAGTCGGGCATTCCATTGGGAATTACCTTTTCATTTCTTATCAGCTCACCTATCGTTAACGAAGTTTCGGTGGTGTTGCTTATAGCCGCACTGGGCTGGAAACTGGCCGCCATTTACGCGGTCAGCGGGGTAATAATCGCCGTAATCGGCGGTATAATAATTGGTAAGCTAAAGATGGAAAGCTATGTTGAGGATTATGTATTTAAAAAGAGAGTAGGCGTAGCGGGTGCTGAACTGCCTGAAATGACCTGGCGAGACCGGGTGGAGTACGCCTGGGACAATGTCAAAGACATTGTGGGTCGGATCTGGATTTACGTTGTTATCGGTATAGCCGTTGGAGCAGGCATTCACGGCTACGCGCCGGAAGACCTTATCACCAGGTGGGCTGGGCCGGGTAACCTATTTGCCATACCCATTGCGGTGCTGCTGGGTGTTCCCCTTTATTCCAACGCGGTGGGAACAATACCGGTCATCCAGGCTCTTTTAGGCAAGGGAATCGCCATAGGAACGGCACTGGCCTTTATGATGTCCATAACGGCGCTGTCCTTTCCCGAGATGATTATCCTACGCAAGGTCCTTAAGCCCCAACTGATCGGTGTCTTTATTGCCGTGGTAGCCCTGGCCATTATATTTACCGGCTATGTTTTTAATGCCATAGGGCCGTGGGTTGTCTAGATACAAATGTGCAAGTGGGGACGGTTCTTGCTTGCCCGGGCAAGCAAGAACCGTCCCCACTTGCGTTAAAATTAAGTCACAATGTTTCCGAAGATCAGGCCCGTAAACGTTGCCATTACAACTACAATAACAACATATACGATAGTTCTCTTAGTACCCATAACATTTCTGACCACCAGCATGTTGGGCAAACTTAAGGACGGGCCTGCCAGAAGTAGCGCCAAGGCCGGGCCCTGCCCCATGCCCATGTCCAACAAAGCCTTTACGATGGGCACTTCGGTCAAGGTGGAGAAATACATCAGTGCACCAATCACGGATGCCACTACGTTGGATGAGAGGCTGTTACCGCCTACCGAAGCCGATATCCACTGCTCGGGAATTACGGCCTTTAATACTCCGGCCACAAACACACCCACCAGCAGGATGGGGAAAATCAATTTGACAAACTTCCATGTTTCCACCAGCCAATCCTGCACTTCATCCCGGTCATACCAGGCGATGAGCACTGTGGCCAAGAAACTTAAGAGCGCCATTACAATGGCTATTTTACTCCAAAGCGGTATGGATGCGGTGCCGAAAATGAGGATGGCCACCATAGCACCAAAGAAGGCAAGCAGGTGACCCACGGGTTTACCGTCTTCCCCGTCAAACATACCGCCGTCGTCACCTTTTTCGGCCTGTTTTTTATCTTCTTCCTTTTTAAAAATCAAGGCCATTAAAAGTCCGATTACTATGGAAAACACTACTGCGCCTATGGCCCGGGCCACGCCCAGTTCCCAGCCCATTTTTCTGGCGGTAAGCACTATGGCCAATATATTAACGGCCGGGCCGGAAAAAAGAAATGTCACCGCCGGGCCCAGACCGGCCCCCTTTTTATGAATACCGGCAAAAAGGGGTAGCACGGTGCAGGAACAAACAGCAAGTATTGCTCCCGACACCGAAGCTACACCATAGGACATGTGCTTTGGCGCCCGGGGCCCGAAATATTTAAGCACCGCCCCGGTGGACACCACCGCGGCTATGCCGCCGGCAATAAAGAACGCCGGCACCAGGCAAGTAAGTACGTGAGCCGACAGGTACTCCAGAAGCTCATTAAACCCGCTCTGCAGCACACCCATCAAGGTCATATTGTCATCTCCCAACTGCCATGTTTATCTCTATATAGTTAACTACTTGCTATCACGGTGAAGAGTCTTCTCGGGCAAATCAAATTCATGGTTTTTTTATTTTACATTTCATCCTTAATGTACTTAAGAATGTCCTTGTGCTTGGGTACCCGCCCGGTTACCTTTACCTTTCCGTTAATCACTAGGCCCGGGGTCATTAAAACATTATAGTCAGCTATTTTGTCCATTTCTTCCACCTTTTCCACATCAGCCTGAATACCGAGCTCTTCCACTGCCTTTTGCACGGCTTTTTCAGTTTCTTTGCACTTCTTGCAGCCAGTTCCCAGTACTTTGATTTCCATTAATACCATCTCCTTATTGTTATTTATTTAAATATGTTCCGGCCTTGCCTTAACCGGAAGAAAAGGCTTCCTTAAAATGCCACACTTTTTGAAAACGGGGGCTCAACCTGTAAAAACCGGCCATGAAGATCACCTAATTAACGGCTTAATGGCAATGATCATAACAGTTCTATTTAATTTATGCCTCCTGCTCCAATTTTACCGCCTCTGTTTTCCCTTCCTTACATTGTGCCACTCCGGAATCCTCCTCCAGCTCTTTATGCCGCTGGTATTCCTCGATAAAAAGCGGCAGGCTTTCCAAATCTGCATGGAAGAATTCCAGCAATTCTTTAAACTGTTCATCAAGATAATCAATTTTAAGGGCGTAAAAGGTACGCTGGGCCTCCTTGCGCTCTGTTACCAGCCCGGCATGCTTCATTACCCGCAGGTGCTGGGATATTCTCGGCTGGCTCATTTGCAGCACTTTCTCCAGCTCACACACGTACATGGGTCTTACCGACAATATTTTTAACATTCGTAATCGCGAGGGCTCACCCAAAGCTTTAAAAATCTTGACGTAATTATCTATACTCATCTTTCTCATCTCCTTATTAGTCATGATTTATATAATAATATCCTTATGTTTGAATATTGTCAATGGGTGTTTACTATAAATAGTTGGCAGGCATTTACTTTTATACTATAATTATATAACTATTGATTTATTAACGGAAGTCCAAAATAAAAAATAGGGGGGTGTTACTATTCAGGGCTGTGGGCAGTGCGGGCTAAGTGTTAACAACAGGTGTTTTGTTACGGGTAGAAAAACAGAGCCGGAAAATAACAGGCTATTAAAAATTGTATTTATTTCATGCAGCCGTTATTTAAAGACGAGAAAACCATGGAACCGGAAAGATTGTTGCTTTTGGCAGAAAATAAGATAAAAAAAGGCGCAAGTGAAGGTTAATCTGATAACGCCCGTGCGGTATAACAGATTGAATAGTCGCAGGTGTTTCTTAAGGAGGTAAAACTTATGTTTTTAAAAGATATTAAGATTACAAGCGTAGCACCATGTATAGTGGTGCCCAATCGAATAAGATTCAGAGCCATTTTTTCTGATGACATTACCAGCTTAATGCCGTATCTTAATGCGGTCCAAAAAAATGCAGTATATAATCATGAAGGCAAGGTACTCTCTATGACCAAGGACGAAAGATTGATTACCCTTTACCCCTGGGAAGTAACAGTGGCCAAGGCGCTGAGCGAAGAGGATGCAGATGAAACCGCTGCCTGGGTGAAAGACTT
This sequence comes from Bacillota bacterium, assembly GCA_009711705.1. Taxonomy (GTDB): domain Bacteria; phylum Bacillota; class Desulfotomaculia; order Desulfotomaculales; family VENG01; genus VENG01. The sequence continues at coordinate 143,659 of VENG01000008.1, read as the reverse complement.
AATAAATAAAACATATGTTGACAGGGAAACCATTGAGCCTGTTTATGAAAGGCGCTCCAGGCCCACTCCCCTTGTGCTTTACGGCTGGCTGCCCCAAAAATCCGGCTGCCGCCGGTGCGGCGAGCAAACCTGTTTGGCTTTTGCCGCCCAAATGGTCAATGGGGGGAAAAAGCTGGAGGAATGCCCTGTCATTTGGGAACCGGGGAACGAGGATTTGTTGGAGTCTTTAAAGGAAATGGTGGTTGTATTGGTTTGAAAAAATTACTCTGGTTCTTCCCCCGGCACCGCCGGCAGGGTAAAGCTAAAAACGGAACCCCGGCCTGATTCGCTCCGGACTCCCACTCTTCCGCCGTGGGCCTCTATAATTTGTTTGGTTATGGCAAGGCCCAGGCCGGTACCGCCCAGGGCCCGGGAACGTGATTTATCCACCCGGTGGAATCGCTCCCAGATATATGGCAACTCTTCTACCGCAATGCCGGGGCCACGATCAACTACACTTATTGTTATTTCACCCTGTACGGCCTGCACCTCAATCGTAATACTTTCGCCTTCAGGAGAAAACTGAACGGCGTTACCAATTAGATTGGTTAGGACTTGTTCCGCCCGGTCTTCGTTGGCCAACAACAAGGGTAAAGCGGCAGGGATTTCTCTTTTAACAGTAAGCAGCCGGCGCTTAAGCTGCGGCTGTAGCCTGGCCACTACCCGGCTTATTAATTCACTTACATCTACCGCGTTTATTTCCCAGGATGTCTTCCCGGATTCCATGGAGGCCAGGTCCAACAGATCATGAATAAGCCGGTTAAGCCGTATAGTTTCCTGGTGGATAATGTTAAGATAAATTGATTTATCCTCTTCGCCCTCTATAGTACCGTCCAGCATGGCCTCAACAAACCCCTGCACAGAAGTTAAGGGCGTTCGCAGTTCGTGGGAAACATTGGCCACCAGATCCCGGCGCATTTGTTCCAGGCGCCGGATATCGGTAATGTCATGGAAAACACCCACCGCGCCAAATACGCCGGCACCGGTTTCTCGCAGCGGTGATACATGGGCGAGAAGAAATATTTTACCGTTGTTTAAAGTAATTTCAATACTTTTTGTTTCCCCTGATTCTAATACTTGATTAAATAGTACCTGTACTTCATCCGGTAGAGAAGTTTCCGCCAGCACCTGGCTTAAAGTACTTTGATCAAAGCCGAAAGTTTCAATAGCCTGCCGGTTTGCGGCAATAACCCTGCAACCGGGGTCAATGGCTATAACCCCTTCGGCCATGTTGCCCAACACACTTTCCATTTTTTCCTTTTCCATAGACAGATCATTAATGGTATTATTCAAAGCCCCTGCCAGGTGGTTGAAACTCTGGGCCAGTTGCCCCACTTCGTCCCGGGAGGACGTATTAATCCGCTGCTGAAAGTCACCTTCCGCCATGGCCCGGCTGGCCAAACTCATATCTTGTAGCGGGCGGGAAACGGAGCGGGATAAGAAATAGGCGATAATAACAGCAAAAAGTATGGTGGGGAGGGCGGCCCAAAATATTAGCTTGCGCACTGCCGATATGGTATCTGTAATATCGGCAACAGGCGTAAAAAGGAATAACGCACCGGCGATACTACTATTAACTCTCACGGGAACGGCTACCGAGATCATAGCCTGGTTAAAACGGTACATAAATGCCTGTTTGGTTATTATTTCGCCCTTTAAAATTTGCTCTACTTCAACACGATCCAACCTCAGCCCGTGTATGCGCCCGCGCTGCGCAAAATCAAGCGCCTGCCGCTGCACCCAGAACACTCGAGCATCCACCATGCTGCCCGTGACAGCCAAGACTTCTTCCACGGGCCGTCCCTGCTCCATATAGTCACTCATCAGACCGGCCATTTCCAGTCCCTTATCTTTTAACTCTTGTTCACTGGATGAATAGTAGTAATTGGAAAAAAGGTGGGAGATAAGTATACCTAAAACCAACAGTGTAGCTAATACAACCAATAGATATGAGGACATTAATTTACTAAAAAGGCTTTTAAACATTAACCCACAACCTCGAATTTATACCCGTATCCCCAAACGGTTTTTATCGAGCAAACTTCCCGGGCCTGGGCCAACTTTTCCCGCAGCCGCTTAATATGCGTGTCCACTGTGCGGGGGTCACCGACATAGCTATACCCCCAAATACTGTGCAGCAATTGTTCCCTGGAAAAAACCTGGCCGCAGTGACCGGCCAGAAACCATAAAAGTTCAAATTCTTTGGGCGGCATTTCTATTATATTACCCTTAATCTCTACTGTCCTGCTGGTGTAGTTAATACACAACTCGTTAAAATCAAGCACCTTCGAACCATTCTGTGCTCCGGCGGCTGTGCGTCGAAGCACAGCCTTCACCCGGGCCACCATTTCCCGAGGGCTGAAAGGCTTGGCTATATAATCATCCGCACCAAGTTCCAGCCCCATTACCCGGTCGAATTCATCTCCCCTGGCGGTAAGCATGATAATGGGTGTGGACATGGTCTTCCTCAGCTCTTTACAAACCTCCCAGCCATCCATCTCAGGCAGCATAATGTCCAGTAAAATTAGATCAGGCAGACCGGCCCTGGCCTTTTTCACAGCTTCCTCTCCGTCAAAAGCCATATCTACGGTAAAACCCTCTTTCTTTAAATACAGTTCTACCAGCTGCTGTACTCGCTCTTCGTCTTCCACCACCAAAATAGTATGGTTGGCCATGGTTTTTATTCCCCTTTACCGTTTTTTTACCTATTTCCTTCTTCCAGCAGGTAACCTTTCCCAGCCATTCTATCTTACCATACTCTTCTGGCCGAATCCGGGGCTACCGTCTTCACACCTCTTCTCCGGGGGGGGTTTTCTAGTTCCCTAAACTAGACAAAGGGTGAGGTTTTAAAAACCTCACCCTGATAATTCTCTATGAGTACTCAACGCCCGACAAAACCGCCGCCGAAGCCATGACCTCCACGGAAGCCGCAGCCACCGTTTTTGCCCATTTCAACCAGCTGTTCATCGGTAAACTGGGATGTCATCTGACTGCGGTATTGCTGCTGCTATTCTTTTTCCTTAGTGCAGGGATGATTCTTTTCATCCCCGTGACATTCCTTGACTTGCTCCGTGGTGCACTCACCAGGCTTTTTCCCTTTCAACTTATCGGGATGGTCACAGTTACAGTTACACATCTTTTCTCCCCGTTCTACCCCCCTTTCGCAAAAACTAATTGAGGTAATATTTAGCTGATTTCTAAGACTCCCACTTCTATAAGTGGGAGTTTGCACTTTTTTTCTTCAGGTGGGGTTGAATCCCCACTCGAAGCCCCGATGTTCAGCTTTAGCTGAACGAGTTCACTTTTAACCGGTAAGTTTGTTAGCTTTAGGTTTACCGGCTTTCTTTGCACCGGCTAACAATCTTTCTACCAGGTAACCGGAAAGGATAATTGCCGGAAGAGTTAATAGCAACCTGGCTGCCGCAAATTCCATTCCCAAAAATTTTATCTCCATCATCAGCATGGGAACTTTTATTGTTGCCCAGGTACCGAGAAAGATCACCACATTTGCCATGCGGCAGCCTTTTTCCATCAGAGTGTAGGCTACCGGGAAGCCCGCGTAAAGGGGACCGGCTGCAGCAGTGGCCACCAAAATGGATATAACAACACCCTTTACCCCTGACTCGGAACCTACGTTCTTTTCCACAATTTCTCTGGGTACCCAAACATCTAATAGACCGATTAATATAAAAATAGGTGGAATGAACAGCAGCATCTCAACTAGATAATCACCGGTACTTATAACTGCCGTTGTTCCCTTATCCGGCCAGTAGAACCACAAAATAAGATCAACTAAAACAACCAGGAAAAAAAGATTATACTTTTTAATTTTACTCTTCACCGCACCATCACCCCAATCAAGGGACCGATGATAACTGCCAGTACCAGTGCAGATAAATTACGCCAAAGGGTAAATTTCTTCCCGAAATACTCTATTTCCATGGGAGCGGTTATGACCCCCACCATCAGCAAAGTGGTGATAAAACAGGCCACGGCAACGATACTGGCCCCGGCATCAAGGAACGATGAGGCCAGGGGAAAAGCAACAAATGCCGGCAGCAGTGTAATGGAACCGATGGCCGAAATGACGGCAATACCTGCCGGGCTGTTATCGCCGAAAAACCCCGCAATTAATTCCCGGGGCACCAGCGCCAACATTAAACCGATGAGGCCAATGATCCCCAGTAAGCTGGGCAATAAATTGATAAAGGAATTTACGGCTTTTTTGAGGGCCTGCTTAGTTTTTACTTTGTCTTTCTGATTGGATATTATAAATCCAATGGCAGCCGATACAAAAAGGATGATATTAAACATTTTTGTTCCCCCGCTTAAGAACTGTTTTTATCTTCGCACAGCCTGTAAGACCCCGGCCTCGCATAAGGAAAGGGGACACACCTGCTGAAGCTTGGGTATTTCTCTGGGGACAGGAATGTCCCCAACTAATAGGATTAACAGGCTGTAAGCTCGAAATAAGTGCGACTAAGGTTCAGATGGGGTAAAAACCCAACCTGAACCAAGTCTTCTTTATAGTTATAATGCATACTACTGTCCCGGAAATTGGGTTTTATATTTAACCAAAAAGTCTTCTATCCTCTGTTTATTCCCATTCAGGGTAACGGCCCAGGCGTGTAAAATTTCCTCACCCTCACCGGTTATTTGGTACAGCCTTTTAGCCGGCCCACCTTGATCTGTATCCCAGGCGGAAGTTACTAATTTTTCCTCTTCCATCTTACGCAGGTGCCTGTATACAGTGCCCGGGTCTGTTTCACCGGAAGAAAAACCGAACTCTCCAAGATTTTGAATCAAATCGTACCCGTGAGTTGACCGGCGGTGAAGCAGCAGTAAAAGACAGGGCTGCAGAAAGCGTCTCATTGGCATACCAGAACAGCTGCAACTACTTTCATGATGAGAACCTTGGTCTTGGCACATTTATGGAAACCTCCCTTATGTGCAATATGCCTATAGAGTTATTTGTCAATCATATTAACATTAGTTCATATTTATGGCAAGGTAAATTTGGAAAAAATGTATTGTGTAAATAAAATTATAGTGTTAATATATTTTCAATTACCTAAGTGCATGGTGCACTTAAAATTATAATGCACTTGCTTGCCAATTTAAATGGAGGTAATGCCATGAAGATACAGATTTTTAGAACAAGGCTGTGCTCTTGATTATTTCTGTGAAATCGCTTGATACGGAGGTTTATAATGGCGGTAAAAAACGGAGAGGATATTTCCCTGGATAAATTGATTCAGCCGGGCTTACTTTTATTTGTTTATATGAAGCCCTCGCACGGCTATGAATTAATTCAAAACTATAATAAATTGCAATCTACGGAAGAAGTAGAACCGGGCACCATATACAGGAACTTGAGACGGATGGAGAAGAACGGGCTTTTAACATCCAGCTGGCAGACCTCGGAATCGGGCCCTGCCCGCAGGTTATACGAAATAACTGAAAAAGGTATCAACGTTTTGGACGAAGCTGCTGCAAAGGTAGAGAAGCAAAAACTTCAAGTCGAACAATTTCTTAGTCTATACCGAGAACAAAAAGAGCAAGGGGGAAGCGCTGATGAAAAATAATCCTAATTGTTTTAAAGTACTTCATGCCGGGGCGCTGCGTAAACCCATGAAAGAGTGCATTCACATATTATGGGAAAGATACCCTGATTTAAAAGTAGAATTGGATTATGCAGGGTCAAGGGCCTGTGCCCGGGCGGTGGCGGGGGGAAAGATAGTGGATTTAATTGCGCTGGCGGATTATAAGGTATTTGAAGATATTCTAATTCCCCGCTTTGTAGATACCTCCTTTGCTTTTGCCACCGACCAAATGGTTTTGGCCTTTGATGAGTTTTCCACGCATAGTGAAATTATTAACGAGGACAACTGGATGGATGTTTTATTAAATAATAGCCAGATTAAATACGGTCGTTCAGACCATCACCGTGATCCCTGCGGGTACAGAACATTGATGTTGTGGCAGCTGGCAGAGAAATTTTATAACCGGCCGGGCCTGTTTAAAGCATTGGAAGATAATTGGAGTAATGTCTACCCCAAATCCTTTGATTTGGCTTGTGCCCTTCTACAGGGCCAGGTTGATTACGGCTTTGAATATCTTTCAGTGGCCAAACAATTAAACCTAAAGCACATAGTATTCCCCCCTGAGATTAATTTAAGCGACCCGCGCCTGGCTGATTATTATGCCCGGGCCAAAGTTGTAGTTGACGGAAGTTATCCCGGCCTGGATACCGAAATCACCGGTACTCCCATTGAGTTTGCCATCGCCATTCCAAAAGAATCGAATCAAAAGGAACTAGCCCAGGAGTTTATTGATATATTGACCGGTTCCCGTGGAGAGGAAATACTGGAGCAGAATGGTTTAATTCCTTGCTAGGGGCGTGGTTAAAATGGCTAACTCAAAGCTAAACGAGAAAGAATTAACAAGAAAAATCAATGACTACGAAAAGAAGGTCTCCTGGCACCTCTTACTGGTCTTTATAATCAGTGGGATATTAGCCTACCAGGTTATTTTTAATGTTATTTTTTTAGACGTTCTTTACAATCCCGCACTTGGCGACTTAGCAGTTGAAATGATTCCGGCGCGGACAAATGACGTGGATGCGGAACCTAAAGTGATAGCCTGGACAAAAGAAAAAAATGAAGCCCTCCGTACTATTGACGGGATCCCCACCGTACTGGGAATTCAGATTCCACAGTTCTACTTTGTGTGTATTATGGTAGCCCTGGGCTTAATATTATTTAACATTAGATCTTATTCATTAAAAAGTTTTATTCAAGCCCTGGAAGATGAGCTGCATATGTCAAATTGACAGGAGGGGTTCTTTAATGTCCCTACCTACTTCCTACATAGCAGTGGATATTCTTAGTATCGAAGAAATAAAAGCCATTTCCACAAAAAAATATGAACAGGCAGTACTGGTATTCGGCAGTGGAAGTAACAAATTAAAAGTTTTATGTGGTGATAACTGCCAGGAAACATGGGCTATTATGCCACCTGTAAATGTTTTAATTCAGTGGCTAAGCCAAACAAAAATATGCTTTCAAGAGGCCATAGTCGTGCATAACCACCCCCAAGTTCCATGGCACGGAGAAATTATCCCGTCAGATAATGATGTTGTTTCCACCGAATTTTTAAAGTGGCAACTGGCATTACTTGGTATCAGGCTAACTGATCATACAATTATTTCAGGTGACAAAAAACAATCTTTAGCGGAAATAAAATTATACCGGCACAACAGCCCTCTGAAAGTAAGCGGATTTGAAATAAAAAGGTTTATTTATTGCTTTTTAGTTCAGGCATCGGTTGTTGTTGAAACCACCGGTTCTGTTTTGGACGAACTTATTGATGCCCTTGAGAAAAATCTGGACAGGATAAGACAATATTATGAGAACCCCCATTGCTGCAGAATCTTTAAGACTAAGCCTGTTGATGACAAATTTACGAAAAAGCTTTTAACCCTTGGCACTAGTGATACTGTAATTAACAAGCTAATAAACTTTTTTATCGATCTGGACGATGGCAAAAGGTTTAAAATAAAACCGGAAAAAGTAATCCCCTATGGTCTGGAGTTACAGAAAAAGTTTATTTCAGCAACATATAAGTTGAGGTGACAGAATGAAAACTCAAACGGAACCAACCGCACCAACAAAGCTTAAAAACAAATTTGACCGCATGGAGTGGGCCGGTGCCTTTGGTGACCTGGGCACCCTTATACCTTTTATAGTTGGCTACATAACGGTAATGAAGATGGACCCGCTCGGGGTATTGTTTATGTTTGGTATCTTAATGATTATCGGGGGCTCGTATTATAAGACTCCACTGCCCATCCAGCCCATGAAGGCTATAGGCGGTGCAGCCATTACCAGTGCCGGGGCATTGACACCAAGTATGGTGTTAGGGGCAGGAATTTTCACCGGTTTTTTCTGGCTTATTATGGGGTTAACGGGAATGCTAAATCACATTTCCAAAATAGCAACCAAGCCGGTGATAAGAGGTATTGTACTTGGCCTGGGGCTTTTGTTCGTTAAAGATGGTATACAAAAGATGCAGAGTGATTTGGCAATTGCCATATTTGCCTTGCTGCTTACATTTTTCTTGCTCAAGGGTAAAAAGGTTCCGGCTATGTTTGTTCTTCTCGTTGTGGGCGTAGCAGTAGCCATTTTCCGTGATCCTACTCTATTTGGTCAGCTGGCACAAATTAAAATAGGTTTTAGAATGCCTGAACTGGCCGTGGCCAGTGTAACATGGCAGGACTTTGTCAAAGGGACACTAATACTCGGTATACCTCAAATACCACTCACACTGGGGAACGCCGTCATTGCTATCACTGCTGAAAATAATAGGCTCTTTCCGGACAGGCCGGTAACCGAAAAGAAAATTGCCGTTTCGCAGGGCATAATGAACCTGGTATCACCTATTTTCGGCGGCACCCCCATGTGTCACGGGGCGGGCGGTATGGCCGGTCACGTCAGGTTCGGGGCTAGAACCGGCGGATCCCTTGTAATACTTGGTTGCATACTACTTGTATTGGCTCTTTTCTTTAGCAACTCAGTAGCCCTTATCTTTAAAATCTTTCCCGAGTGCATACTGGGTGTAATTCTTTTATTTGCCGGTCTTGAGCTAGCGGTAAGTGCCAGAGATGTGGGTAGAGAGAAAGAAGACTTTTATATCCTTCTCGTTACGGCTGGATTTGGGATGTGGAATATGGGAGCAGGTTTCTTAGCCGGCATCGCGCTGCAAGAACTGCTTAAGCGCAAAATAATAGCTGTGTAAGAGAGAGCAACACCGCTTATGAAAAGCAATAAGTGTTTTTTCCCACTCCTTAGACCTTTAGCGGCCGGTTTTGATAGTAAGTCCCTTACCGTTGGAACTTACTATCACCGCGCCGTCCCGGTCAGTGCGGTATATTGTCACCTGCATGGTTTCTAAAAGGGAAATTATTTCCTGACTGGGTAAATTAAACCTATTCCCCTCCCCCACTGAAATTATCGCTACCCTTGGTACAGTTTGTTCCAAAAAGGCAGGTGAGGCATACCTGCTTCCGTGATGGGCCACTTTTAGTACTTCCACTGCCTGTAGCACTCCCATTTCTACCAGTTTCTCCTGCATTTCTTCTTCAATATCGCCGGACAATAAGAATTCGGTATTCTTGTAATCCACAAACAATACCAGGGAATTATTGTTAAGGTCAGATCTGGTCCCGTCAAGAGGTTCTTGTAAAGGGCCCAAACAAGAGATTTTAACCGGGCTGTCCGGGAACAGTTTGTCACCGTAATTGCCAAAACGGACAGGGATATTTTTTTGGCTGGCCACGGCAAAAATTTCTTGAACACCGGTGTTGGCATCTAATTCCGTATCCAGCGGTGGGACAATCAACACAGCTACGTTTATAGCCTTCATAACCGCTCTTAATCCACCGGCATGATCTTCATGAAAGTGGGATAAAACCACGGCGTCAAGCTTATTTATACCCAACCTGCGCAAATAGGGAACCACCACGTAGTCGCCCACACCCGGTTCACCGTCAAAGTCTCCGAACCAGCCCCCGGTATCCACCAGCATGTCCTTTCCGCCGGGCAGGCGTACCAGTATACTGTCTCCCTGCCCCACATCGATAAAGTGAACTTCCAAATTATTTCCTTTACTACCGTGCCAAATTGCCAGGGCCACCAGGCAGGTAACACTTATTGCCGCCCAGGACTTACGAGAGCCCGAAATGGGTATTAATGGCCGCACCCGGCACCATTCCACCACGGTGACCAGCCCCGCATACCAGGCAGCGATTCCCCACCAGGGCAAGGGGGCAGTGTAATGTGAAGCTACCGGGATATTTCTAATGGTCAAAACCAGCCATTCATAGATGCTTAATAAAATGTCTGTTCCCGCATTAATAACCTGCGCAGCCAAGGGTATGATAAGACCCGTTACCCCTGCCGCAAACCCCATTAAAAGGATAATACCCGTCAGTGGCAATGCCACCAGGTTGCTTATTATGGAAGCGGCGGACACCAGATTAAAGTATTGTATTACTATGGGTAGGGTACCCAGCTGGGCAGAGACCGTAACCTGGAGAATAGATTTTATCCAACTGGGCAGCCGCCACTGTTCCATTTTTGATTGCAGCCAGGGCCCCAGATATAAAATGCCCCATGTGGCGGCAAAGGAAAGCTGAAAACCTACTTCATAAAGCTGCAGAGGATTTAAAGCCAGGATGATTAAGGCAGCCAGCGCCAGCGTGGTGGGCCAGTCTCTTTCTCTCCCCAGGCGGTGCCCCCATAAAAGCATCAGTGCCATTACGGTGGCACGTAATACCGCCGGGCCAAACCCTGTCATAGCCCCATAAAACAATAGTATCGGTGTGATCACGGCGGGCAGCCAGGAAACGGGAGTACCTATCATCCTCAATACTATTAAAAGCCCTCCCAGCACCAAGCCTACATGTAGTCCACTGACGCAAAGTACATGGGCCAGCCCGGATTGGGAAAATGCTTGCTGCAAATCACGTGGGATTTCTCCCCTGGAGCCAAACATCATTCCGTTCAACATGGCCGCGTGGGTGGGTGAAAGAGTATCCCTGGCAATTTGCATCATTTTTTCCCGCATTACTGCGGCAGCACCGAGCAATCCCGGTGCCCCCTTAGCCAGCCTTTGCACATGGTCAGGCTCTACTGTGGTTAAAGCCACAATATTTTGCCGGGCAAGGTATTTGCGATAATTGAACGAACCTGGGTTTCCTGGCGTGGAAGGCCTGTATAAAACACCCTCGACCTGAAGCCTGTCACCGTAACCAAACTTTCCTTGCTTTCCCTTTACCCTTACCAGTACGCCCCCGGAATTTGCATACATCTTACCGTTTACCCGCACTGTTTCAACATCCATGACGTACTCTATGGAGTCAAGACGGTATTCGGGAGCCTGTCTCACTGTCCCTCCTATAATTACGTAGTGATCACAATATTTAAGTATACTTTGATCTATTCCCTGCCAGGCTAAACCGCCTGTCAATAAACCTAACAAAAGCGCCAGCAAGGCTACTAACAGCCCGGTGCCTCTGCGACCAACAAAGAAACTATAAACGGCCACCAAAAAAACTAGTAAGCATAATCCGAAAATCAAAAAGAGCCCGGGCTCTAAAAGACCGGACACCAAAATACCAACAGTGAATGCCAGTACCAGCACTAAAAGAGGTCGGCTCACAGCGTTGCTTCCGTTAATTATTTGTTTTATTGCAATGATTGCTATACGTTTCATAATAAGAAAATTTTCGACCGGGAAACAGTTATTTCCTTCAAACTATTTCCGTAAAGAAAAGAAAAAGGAAAGGGATTAAGACATGGTATAGGATTAAGGATAGGGATAAAATCAAAAAATAAAGACAAAGAAAAACATTTTGACAGGATTTACAGGATTAACAGGATAAGCAATGAAGTTTATCTGCAATGGAATTATTAATAAATACTTTCATTTCGATTCTATCTCATAAATATAAGTCATTGTTTTAAATTAATGGTGCTCTTTTAAAACCATGAAGTATCTACGCTCTCAAAGTAATGATCCTGCTCAAAAAAAAATCCTGCAAATCCTGTTAATCCTGTCAGAAAACGACCCCAAAGGAATACCTAAGATGTTTTTATATCAAAAAACAGTAAGAACGCATGCAAAAATCCCATATATCCCGGGCATTTTCGTAAAAATAATTATGACCCCAAAGTAATGCTTTACTTTTAAATCAGTTAACTGTAATCTTATCCTTAATCTGTTCAAACCGTTTTTCCCCGATCCCCGAAACGTTTCGAATATCCTCCGGGGACAAAAATCTTGTATTCTCTCTGTAATCGATGATTCTCCCGGCCAAGGCCGGCCCAATGCCGGAAAGCGTCTCCAGTTCGCCCTGGCCGGCGGTATTTATGTTTACCAGTCCCTGACCGGAATTGCCGCCGCTGCTCTGCTTAAAAGATGTACCGGTAAAGCCTTGAACGGGCGCCGTCACATCCACACTGCCTGCAGCAGTGGACAATGATTCTTGATACTCTTCTTCTGATAAAACCGTAACCTGTACGCCATCAGGCAACGGTGCCGCTAAATTGATAAGATCCAGTCGGGCTTCCGGGGCAGCAACAGCCTTATTAATGGCATCCACTACCCTTGACCCCTCAGGAAGCCTGTAAACACCGGGTCTTTCAACTGCTCCTACCACATGGACATATATTTCTTTTGCTTCTTCTGTTTGTTCTTCATTACCGGAATTTTCCGTCGATTTCAAGGAATTCATTTCCTGCCCTGTGGAATTTGCATCTATTAATACATCTTGTCCTTTATTGTTTTCCGCCTGCGATAGTGATACTAACTTGTACCCGCCGCCCAAAAGCACCAAGGCAGCTACTATTAAAAGTATTGTTAAATGCTTTCTTTCCAGCTGGTATATAAAACCACCCCCTTGCCTTAAAAAACTTTCATTCGACTGTTAGGGCATTTATTCCTTCTTTTTCTGTACATGGAAATTATCTTTAAAATTATCTTTAGGAACAACATAAAGCTCCCCCTGGGTATCCAGCATGGCCAGAAAAATATCGGCCAGGGCCATACCGGTTTCGTTTAGCTTTTCAAACAGCCATTTCTCATTCAGACCGCACATATCAAGATTAGTGTGCATAACCACCCCGTCCATAACCAGTGCCAAAGGCATACCTTCGTATTTGGTCTGGATACCCAAATCCGCAGGCGTTATGGGACGTTTTTGAGATCTGGGAATAATGCTGAGCCTTCCCGACGTTTCCAAAATCCCAAACTCCACATCCTCTATATTGGGAACCCCCTTTTCCCTTAACTGGGCCATCAGATCATTAAGGTTATAACGGCTCTTTCGCATTTCCTTTTTGAGAATTCTGCCGTTTTCAATGATAATTTGAGGCTTTCCGTCTAAAAAGCCCCGCACTGTATGACTGTGTAAGGCCATATAGGAAATGCCTATTTCTAAGCAGACTAATATCACTAAAGGTATTATGCCATGCCATAATGGAATGTCAGGTGACTCCATGGGTAATACAGCCAACTCAGCCATCATAATGGCCACCACAAAATCAAAGGGTGATAACTGGCCTATCTCCCTTTTTCCCATCAGCCGGACTACCGCCAGCATGATAAAGTAGATTAGAATGGTTCTCAGCACAATTGCTAACATATATTTCGTCTCCAGTAAACACTCAGACTCTTACCTGTACCCACAGTTACCGGGATAAAATGCTGAAAAAAGTATCCAAACACAACTAATAATCTATCACACTGGGGAAAATTAATACCTCAAATACAAAACCGCACCACTGAAATTCAGTGGTGCGGTTTTTCATCCGGCTCAGTCCCCTCGGAAAGCAGCCTGAGCAAAAAGTCTAAGTTCCCTCTTTCTCCGGCCTGTATTCGATGGTTAGCCTGGTCGGCTAATCCATCGAGGCCATTAAAAGCACTGTGGATGACTAATGCCCTGGGCTCTTCACCCACCGTAGCCCGGTTTTCCTCATTGATCAGGCCGGGGTCGGTCATAATAACGATGTAGCCGAGAGAAATAACCGAGGGTAAACATTCCCAATATTGGGGTGCCAGCCCAATAGACACATTTTCCTCGTCGGCAAACTCCAAAGCAAATACAATCATATCCTTTTGTTCACTGTCTTTGGCAAGGTTCCACTCAAAACGGTAAACAACCTGTTCTCCACGGTGAACACGTTCCATAACACTTTCCAATTCCTGATTTAAAGAAGAAACCAGAAACACAACAGCTTGGTCCGACTTACCTACAAAATCCGGTGCATATATTTGAGTCAACATTCCACTCCTTCCGTTAGATTCAATTGATGGGATTGCTCACTTGAAGGGAAAAATTTAACTACTGTCGAAAAAATGATTATAGTCACAAATAATGTTCGAACTAAAGGAGGTTCATCACCGTGCTTTATCGTTCTATGCTTTTTGCCCCGGGCAGTGACAGCAAAAAAATGAACAAAGCCTATGGCCTGGAGGCGGATGCAATAATTCTCGATCTTGAGGACGCCGTGGCTTACAGCCAAAAAGCCTCGGCCAGGGAACAGGTTGAAGAATTCTTGGGCTCCCCCCCGGCAAAACCTACCTTTGTCCGTGTCAACGATGCTAAAACACCTTTTATATTGGCCGATTTACAGGCTGCTGCCGGCAAACCCATTACCGGAATTTTCCTTGCTAAAACTGAATCCGCCGAAGAGGTAAGGCACGTTGACTGGCTGCTTTCGCTCTTGGAAGGTGAACAGGTACCGGAAAAACAGAAACTTGAGCTGGTACCTTTCCTGGAAACTTCACTGGGCGTAGAAAAAGCCTATGACATAGCGTGCGCCTGCCCCAGAGTAAAAAGGCTCGCCTTAGGTGGCAATGACTTCACTACAGACATCGGAACTCCTTACTCCACCACCGGAGACGAATTTTTTTATGCTCGTTCCCGGCTGGTAGTTGCATCACGGGCCGCCGGTATCGAAGCTCCCTTAGATACAGTTTGCCCATTTATTAAGGATACCGACTCATTGCAGGAAGATGCCAAAAGAGCGCAACGTTTGGGCTTCCAGGGTAAAATGGTGATTCACCCCAATCAGATCGGGCCGGTCAATACAATATTCAGCCCCTCGGAAGAAGAAATCAAAAACGCCCGCAAAATTGTGGCAGCCTTTGAAGAAGCAGAAACCAAGGGCACCGGTGTAATTCAGGTAGACGGTAAAATGGTGGAATACCCCATTGTTAACCGTGCCAGGCAGGTGCTGGCCATTGCCAGCGCCAAAGGCCTTGCTTAATTACCTTACCAATACTGACTTTAATTAACACTTCGACTGGCCTTATAATATAACCTGCTATAGGAAATAATTTAGTTTTAACAATCACAAAAGGGGTTAATCACAATGGAAGAAAGAAGAAAGCCAGTTGCCGCACCCGGGGATGATGATTATTTGGAGGAGAAAGCAACCCGTAAGGAAAAAAAGACGGGAGAGTTCACCAGGGTAACCCAATTATCATATGATGAAGTTGAGCCCAGCCCTGATTGAGACACTTTGAATTATGTTCTATCTTGATTCGTTAACAGGGAATCCTATATAGGATTCCCTGTTTTGATTTAGGAAAAAGTATTGCTTTAATTAGATTGTAATGATACTATATCTTAAAATTACATAAGTGCACTGTGCACTTAATACCTCGATAAAAATACCTTTGGACCCAGATCAAATTAATCTACCCGCGCCTGGCAGATTATTATGGCCTGCTACCCTGTCAAGAAAGCTCATTACCAAGGAGAGGACACTATGTCAGAAAAAACAACTCCCCGGGACAATATAAAAACCGCCTCGTTGCCGGAAATTTGCCTTACCTTTTTACGAATTGGGGCTGTATCCTTTAGTCTAGCCGCTCTGGGGGAAGCAAAAAATTGGCTGGTAAAAGAGAAGAAGTGGTTTACTGATGAAGAATACCTGCAGGGGGTTGGTTTCTCACAAATTCTACCAGGTGCACCGGCGGTAAGTCTAATGATATACCTGGGACAACGACTGCGCGGCTTCTGGGGTTCAGCCTGCGCCGCTATAGCTTATCTGCTACCGGCATTTGTATTTATGGTTGTTTTTACTTATCTTTATACTGAATACCGTGACCTGTCTATAGTATCCAACTTGTTTAAAGGGTTGGGGGCACTGGTGGTGGGGCTGGTTATCAACACTGTTCTTAACCTGTGGAAATCAGGGGTGACCAATAAGCAGAATTGGGTTCTGGCCATTGGAGGTTTTGTATTAATTTACTGGCTGAATTTAAGTATCTACTGGATTCTCCTGCTGGCTACCTTGTTCAGCATCACCTTTGTCATATTAGGCCGGCGCTCTCCCTGGTGGGCAGAAAAAATGGCCGGGCTCACCAAAGAGCAGAACATTGAAAAAACCCAAATTAAACCAATTGACAGGAAAAAGCTGGGTTATACTGTGGGCCTGGTTGCCGCCCTGGTGACTGCAGATATTGCCTTAATCAGCACCACAAAAGTCTTTACGAACTTGGGCACTACGTTCATGGAATTAGGCGGCCTGGTTTTTGGCAGCGGATACGCCATGTTGCCCTTTATCCAGGAAGAAGCCGTCAATCATTATCAATGGATCACCACGCAGCAATTCACTACAGCTCTGGCCTTGAGTTTAGTAACCCCGGGCCCATTAACCAAAATTGCCACTTTTATCGGTTACAAAGCAGCAGGTTTAACAGGGGCACTGGTGGCCACAATAAATATTTACATTCCCACTTTTTGCATTATCAACCTTACCGCCGATTTATACCGCCGGGCCGGGCAGGTACCCAGTATCCGCTTGGTGGTACGCGGAGTGGTAGCTGCATTTATCGGAACTTTGTGGGCCGTGGTTATTAGATTAACTAACGACATCCTGGTGGATATACCTACATGGCTAATGGCCCTGGGGGCTGTTGCCGCCCAACGCTATACAAAACTTGATACTCTCTGGCTGGTTCTCGCCGGCGCTGCAATATCTGTAGTTTTGTTTTCGTTTATTTAAATGGGTATATCGTTTACTTTGCAGTCCCAAATATGGGAAGTTTCTTTTTCAATTTTTTCAACACGGCAAAATGGAAAACCAGCGCGCTAACTAAATACACACCAAAGAATCCTATGCCTGAACCGAATGGCCAAAAACTAAAACCAAAATGCAGTACATCCTGAGTATAATAGCGCTGCAACACCCCTAAGACCAACACGTGGGGAGAAAGCTCAACAACTGCCTCCAGGTATAGCGCGGCAAAATATTTATGCATAGCTTCATTGCCTTTTTTTTGAAAGGCACTGTAAATATCTTTTCTGCCGGCCTCTTCAGCATCGGTGGAAAGGTCACTACACCGCTTCATTTCCCCCGACCATTTATCCATTTCCTTTTCTTTTCCTAAACGCTTAGAAAGAATGGCGGACAACGTTGTTACCCCACACGCGGTCAATAATACCACAAAAGCCGGTTCCATAACTAAACCACCACTCTCTTTAAATAGTTGTGGGGTGGGTTCGGCCACTACCGAACCCACCCGTTAATTAAGAAATAAAGTATTTAAAAGTATTATAGCAACTTTAGATGCCTAATCCAAGGGCTTGCCAAACACCCATAAACCTCAGACCGTAGAACAGAAGTATTGATGCCAAAAGCCACCGCAAGTACTTTTCCTTGTAAAACTTGGAGAAAACCGGTCCAAGATACGATCCACCGGCAACACCGACCAGGAAAAATCCAATGTACAGGAAGTCAGGAGTAGCACCCTTGGCCACGTAACTCCCAATAGCAACCACTGAGTTCACAAGCACGATGAGAATGGAAGTACCGGAAACCATGAACATGGGCAGTACGAAGATGGAAGACAAGTATGGAACCAACATGAAGCCGCCGCCCAGACCAAACATGGATGCAATAATAGCAATGAAGAAACCGCCAACTGCTGCTATGATGGGGTTAATGGAAAATTCCTGTCCCCAGAAAGTAAAGTTTAATCCTTTAATGCTGAAGTTGTTAACCTTAAAACCTTCCGTAGCCAGGGCATCCCAGTTACCACTTTGTTTCATTTCTTTTACCTTGGATTCAAAGGCCTTGGAAACTTCATTTAGCTTCTGTTTCTTCGAGCGGTAGATACCTGTAGTCTCATATGCAAGACGTAAACCAATTATGAAAGTAATAACCCCAAAACCAAACTTGTACGCCTTTAAGGACATGGGGATTTGTGGTCCAATAAGGGCACCGAATACAACACCGGCTGCAACACATAAGGCCAGTGGGATGGCCACCCGCTTTTCCTTAAAGTACTTGGGTACCGCGATGATCGGTGACAATATAACAGCCATCAAGTTGTGTACCTTGATTGTATTTTTGGCTTGTGCAGTAGCTGCCGCCTCACCCATACCCTGTGCCATCAAGTGTTTGGGCATGATTTTATCAATCTTAAACAGTGAAACCTGTCCAATAAGGGTCAAAACAGCACCCGCAGCACCAACGGTAGAAAAAACATATCCGGTTAAAATGCCCCAAACAATAATCCAAATGGGGTTAGCATGAATTCCAGAAATGGCAAAATCCATGGATAAGTCCTCCTTTTCCCTTTCAGTATTTACCTACACTCCTGAACAAACCCAACTCTCTCCAACAATAAAAGCCGACCTACCTTATCACCCCCCTGAAAAATCATATAATCACTGTTTTATCTATAAACTCTGGGGCGTAACCCCGTTGTTATTTGGCATCCTTAAACTTGATCATGGGACATTTTTTACAAGCATCCATGCCCGGGAATTCCTGTCCTGGTGTCCCCAACATGGAAGGGCCGCCGTATTTATTGGTGCGGTGAATCAGCTGTGCAGCTACCCCACCTATTTTGCTGCCTGGAATAAACAGATTAACCTCACCTTTTTCTGTTTTCCCGGAAGTAAAACTACCTGCGCACATGGTAGTCATATTTATGGCATTATCCAGGTAAGAAACAACGCTGCCGGCGCAAACCGCGGAATTAACTGTATGTTTATAGGTAAGGGGGTGCTCTCCGAAAGCCCCGATGTAATCATTGGCGATATGATAGGCCTGCAGAGGGTTA
This sequence comes from Bacillota bacterium, assembly GCA_009711705.1. Classification (GTDB taxonomy): domain Bacteria; phylum Bacillota; class Desulfotomaculia; order Desulfotomaculales; family VENG01; genus VENG01. The sequence continues at coordinate 124,978 of VENG01000008.1, read as the reverse complement.
ACTACAAAAAATACCACACTGGGTTCAAAATCAGCTTTTCCCAGCGGCGCAGTGGCAAAACCTTTCAATTCTCCCAGTGGCAGTTTTGGCTTACTAAGTAGGCATTTTTTAGCCGCATCCCAATCAGCTGTATACTTAACATGCCCGTCAACCTCTGCATCGTCAGCTTCCCGAAAACCAAATACAGTCTTGGCATTACCACATAACAAGTTATCTACAGAAGCTTTAACGGTAAAACTATTAAAACGTGATGCTAATGCAATTTGACAATAAGTCATTTTTGGACCCGGCACCTTTTCCGCCTGGTAACTGTCGTACTCAGCCTGGTCAAAGAAAAACTTAATGGCGACGGGATGATAATCCAACCTAAACAAGTATTCCAGAGCGTCCTGCATTTCTTGATAGCTCAAGCTATCCTTTAGTGCCAGTTCCTTCACATTTAGTAGCATGATTCCCCTCCTCTTTTTATAAGGCAGCACTTGATACTGCAACCATACAGACCATAATAACTACCGCGACTGTATTTCGACCTCAAGATTAACTTTAACTTATGAATAAGATTATCAAATTTAATCTATCTTTTTTGTCTGGCAGGTGACAAAAAAAAGTCATCTTAACGACACATTCCTGTCGAAAAATGACTGGAAAGCGTTGTCAAGATGACTCTTTGCCTACTTTCTTTTCTTCGGAATTAGCTTAAAAAGACTACCGTTTTGCATAACTTAACAGCCAGGAATGGTTCTGTATCCAATAGTTCCAAAAATGCTTTACGGGACAAAACACTTATCAGGCCATCGGTGACACCATGAGCACCATACTTATGATGCTCACCCCATAACGCTTCGGCTGCCCCCAGCAAATCTCCTGGCCCACGCAAATTTCCTACCGCTATATGTTCACCTTCCGGATTGACACGGCAAATTTTTAGCCAACCTTTTTCCACCAGAAACACACGGTTCGCCGTTTCTCCGGCAGCAAAAAGGTTGCTTCCCCGGCGTATACTCACCAAATTACCGGCTTGACGGATTATTTCTTTTTCAAATTCTTTCAATTCAACTACCTTTAAATTAGCTTTCATTGGTATCCTCCTATAGCTGGCCTCCTAAAGTCGCTTAATGGATAGTTTTAATCTAACAAAAAAAATCACAGGACATTGTCCTGTGATTGACAAACAAACTGTCATTTTACCGCTAAAAAAACGCGCTAAATCAGTTTCTGTTCCGGGCATACCTAACGGGCATAATTACCAACTATATCATACTACCCACTTACCCAATTTATCAGGGTCCACTATACGTATTGCTCTACCTTCGTAGGCAATGCTCTTTTCCTGTTTAAACGTATTCAATAAAGAAGTTACAGTCTGGCGCGAAGTACCGACCATACTAGCAATCTCTTCGTGCGTGAGCTGCACGTCCAAGATGATACCGTTCTTGGTCTCTTTGCCGCAGCGGTCACCCATTTTCATTAACATTAAAGCTAACCTGCCAGGTGCCTGCCAGCAAACCATCTCATGTATTATTCCCTCGGCCTCGCGCATTCTCACCGCTAACAATTTGGATACTTTAATACCCAAAAATGGGTGCTTGGCCATCAATTCCTCAAACTGGGTCTTTCGTAACACAACCATGGTTACATCACTTATGGCTCCTGCAAAACATGTGCGCTCCACTTCCAAAAGTGTCTCCGCTAATGCCATCATTTCTCCGGGACTACGCATGCGCCCTACAGTAACCCTCTTACCGTCTGCCGAAAGCCGAAAGATTTTTACCCATCCACTTTCTATTAATAAAACTCGGTCGGATATGTCACCGGCGGCAAAAATAACTTGTCCCTTTGGATAATGTACAGTGGAGCCTGCTTCCCTGATAATCATTTTTTCCAACTCATTTAATACCGGATCCGCTTCCAATTGAATTGTCTCCACTGATTACACTCCCTTTCCTCTACGAATATTAGTTAACATAATAAATAGTTAATTCGCAAATGTTCAATTCAAAAAATTTCGACAACTCACATCCAGTATAATACCGAACTGATAAAAGATCAACGACAATTTACGACACTTTTATAAAATAGCACACCCTCCACTAGAAGTCAACGTGAAGTAAGCAAATGACGTGCCACAATATTGGGGCACGCGCGGAAAAAGGAGCCGGTCCCCTTTTTGGTATACTTTCCTAAACAGTGAACTCGTTCAGCTAATGCTGAACATCGGGGCTTCCACCTGAAGAAAAAAAGTGCAAACTCCCACTTATATAAGTGGGAGTTTTAGAAATCTGATAAAAAATTACCCCCCCAAGAGGGTAATTCCTTTCCCTTTTAACCTTGCTTCAACCAGCCTTCAGATGCTAATTTTCGCAGGGCGGCATTCAGCTCCAGTACAGAATAACCTAATTTATGTGAGAGTTTAAAAATAGCCAGTTTTTCACCAGGATGTTCCTCAATATACTTCTTTAATGCCATTGCAGCCTCTTCTTCCCTTTTCAAAAGGTCACCACCCTACTCACTCCGTAGCGTAAATTCCCAAGCACAATAATATTCTGCGGGATGTTCGTCAGGAGGACAGCATATACATTTTGTTTCAAAACGGGGGTCAATGGTTCTGGCAAAACCGCTATACTCCACAACTCCTACACTTTTACAGGGGAAATCCGGTAAATCCTTCCTATTTCGCGCAGACTGCACGCGGCAGTCGTTCATACGGAATATAAAAGTATTTTCATCAACATCGATTATTTCCTGTTTGTTAATAAATGCATACAGGCGCAACTGCAGTGCCTTTTTCAGTGCAGGGATTCCACCGCCCGGCTCCAGGCCAAGAAACTTCATTATTCTTTTGGCCTCAAGGACAGTAAACTTCTCCCAAGCAGCCGTGTCTGCTGCAATGGCTCCATCCATTCCCCCGGCCTTCTCCACCGCTTGAAACCATAGTCCGTCGTGTGCCAACCACCTTTTGGCAAAGTCCTGTACCAAAGTATAAAGCTCTTCCTTTGTAAAATCATCTATCTTGTTCACCGAAACCCTCCTTATCTAATTCCTTTTTAACTTACCAATTTATAAAAAAATGTTGCAAAAATAATACCTGTAAATTTAGAAAATTCATTATTTTTAAGCAGAGACGAGATTTCCGCGATAGAACCCAATTTCATATTCTAGTCTACCTGTTAATTATGTAACCAGTTAGTAAAAGATATGTAAAGTATAGTTTACATATCAGACAAGCAAGCAGTCTAAATTTCTTTGTTAAAGATATTTCATAACTTGCCCCAACGATTTTCTTGGGGTAACCCCTTTTATATTTTCCGGGTAACCAACGGGTACCATAGCCACAGGCCGCCGTCCTCCGGACATGTCTAGAAGCTCGGCAACTTTACCTTCATCAAATGCCCCAACCCAACAGGTTCCCAAGCCCAGCGGTATGGCTGCCAACATCAAATTCTGTAAGGCTGCAGCGGTATCTTGTAAACAATAGAGATGTCTACCACGGTCACCATAAATCTTTGCGCTTGCTTCCGGCTCAGCGCAGACCACTATTACAACAGGAGCTGAAGCAATAGACCCCTGCCCCAGCGCTGCTTGCGCCAAAGCATTTTTAAGCCTGCCGCTGGTCACGATATAAAAAAACCAGGGCTGTATATTTCCGGCACTGGGGGCACGCACAGCTGCTTGCACTAACTGCTCTACATGATCCTCAGGCACAGGCTCCATTTTAAATTCACGTACTGAGGTTCTGGCATTAATAGCTTGCCAAGTGTCCATACAGACCCTCCTATCTTTAATAATTCTATTATTTACAGCCGAACTAAAAATAATAACTTGTTTTATAAGCACCATTGACTTTTAGTGCTGAAAATGATTAATTGTATAAGTAATTAAAACACTATCAGTTAGAAGTTGGTGAACCTATGTCTACCCCGGCTTACTCACAGCCACAAACAGTACTGAAAGAATTTAACACCGGCATGGTTGCCGCGCTTTTCTTTATCATAGAATTCTTGCCGGTAGGCATATTATTCGGGGCCATGTCACTCGATACCGGCCTTTCAACTTTATCCACCATAGGAATGTCCACCCTGGTTTTTGCCGGGGCAAGCCAATTTCTGGCCCTGACCTTACTCAACACCGGGGCTACCACCGGCACCATTATACTGGGAACCTTGATCATTAACTTACGCCACGTGCTGATGAGTTCTTACATTGCCAGTGCCATCCCTAAAGGTAATGCATTGCACCGTATCATTACCGGCGCACTGGTCACCGACGAGGGATTTGCCCTGACCTCACAACGCATTACCTCCGGCAGCAAAATGTCTCCCTGGTATGTTTTAGGGGTAAATGTATCGCTTTATCTACAGTGGCAGTTTTCCACCCTGGCCGGTATCTACCTGGGAAATGCCGTTCCAGGCATGCAGGATATGGGCATTGAAGCAGCGCTTTATGCTCTGTTTATTTCCATTGTTGTAGTATCAGTATCCAAACGTACTGATATTCTTCTGGCGTTAATTGCCGCGGCCATAGCTGTCACCCTTACTTTAAACGGATACAGCTCTTCGGCCGTGCTGCTGGCAAGCCTGGTAGCTTCTCTGCTTGGACTGGGGGTATATAAATGGGCCAAGAAATCTGGATCATAATTGTGGGTATGGCTTTGGTAACCTGTATACCCAGAGTGCTCCCCTTTTTTATCATCAGCGGTGAAAAAATGCATCCAGCATTGAAAGAGTGGCTGCGACTGCTGCCAATTGTTATTTTTGCCAGTATGATCGCTCCCCCGCTGCTTACCGGCGGCGAGCAGATAGCTGTGGCTGAGCACCTGCGGGAAATTGGCGTGGTATTAACCGGAGCTGTTGTAGCCTATTTTACCAGAAAAATTCCTTTAAGCCTGGGAGCAGCAGTTATTGCCCTATTCTTGATTAACTTTTTAAGTTAAAAAACCCGCCAATAGGCGGGTTTTCTTATTCCGGTACAGCGTGCACTTCACTTATTAAGCGGTCAAAAATCTCCTGCACCGAAAGGATGTCCTTCACCCGATGGACATTTTTCCCGGCAAAAACCACTCCCTCGCCGACATTTCCGATGCGAGAATTCTCCAGCGCCTCCATAATGCAGTATTGTGATGAGCATTTCTTTAAACAACTATCACAATTTCGGGGCTTCACTTTACCCCCGCCCATTATTTTGGCAGTAAAGGAATTGCGCAGGGCACGCCCAGGCATTCCCACCGGGCTAGGAATCAAAACTACGTCCTCCTCTTTGGCATTTAAATACATCTGCTTAAAGGAATCAGCAACGGCACATTCTTTACTGAGGACAAACCGAGTGGCCATTTGCACTCCATCCGCACCTAACTGCAACATTTTAGAAATTCCTATGCCGTCAACTATTCCACCGGCAGCAATTAAAGGGATTTTAATTGCTTTACGTACGGCCGGCAGTATTTCACCCAAAGACTTGTCCGTACCTAAATGCCCCCCTGCCTCGGTTCCCTCAACCACTACCGCTGAGGCACCTAGTTTTTCGGCTAAAAATGCCAGCTTTGGCGTGGAGACAATAGATACTACCGGTACCCCGGCATCCTTGCCCCATTTAAAGATATCCCGGGAAAAGCCGGCTCCGGTAAAAATAACGTCAATTTTTTCATCAAAGGCTGTACGAACCAGTTGCGGAAAGCTCTTTAATGCAAACATAATATTTACTCCCAGGAGACCGGAAGAAAGGCTGCGTGCTTTTTTGATTTCCTGACGCAATTCATCACTGGACATACCGCTGGCACCCAACACACCGATTCCCCCGGCATTAGCGACAGCTGCCGCCAACGGTGCCGTAGAAACACGTAAAGCCATGCCTCCTTGAATAATAGGAAATCTAGGTCTTAGCTTACCTATTTTAAGTTGAGGAAGTTTCAACATATTCCCTCCTAAATCGATATTTCTCGTAAATTATAACATTGACCTGCAACCTCGCGAAACAATATTTACCTGTTATAGTACATTTTAACCAAAATGAATATTGTTCAAAAATTAACTGTTGAATATTACAGCCTCACCAGGCAGGAAAGTAGTTCCCGACCAAGAAAATTTAGTTAACAATCAAGAACACGGAGTGATATGTAATGAAAAAAGAACTAATCATCACCCCCGCAAAATGTATTGGCTGTTCCACATGTGCCCTCACGTGTTCCCTCGCTAACCAGGGGGAATTTGATTTGGCTAAATCTCATATCAGAATCACTAAATATGACTTTGAGGGTATTTTTCTAATATCCTTCTTGTCTAGCTGCAAAAGTTGTCACCAGTGTGCAAAAGCATGCCCCTCAGGGGCAATACGCAGTATGAATGTACCGGACAATACCGGTCACACCGAAGGAGGTGCCAATTAATGGCTTACGGGTACGCAGGGAAAATGCTAATTATTAACCTAACCGATCATACCATAACTGAACAGCTTTTGGATAGAAGTTTACAGACCATGTATTTAAGCGGTACGGGCTTCAACGCACGTATTCTGTATGATAATATTCCACCCGGCGCCGACCCTCTCGGCCCGGAAAATGTGCTTATTTTCAGCACAGGGGTTTTCTGTGGGACTAATATTCCCACGGCATGTAGAACGGAAGTTTCCTCCCTTTCGCCTGCCACCGGTTTATTCGGTACCTCAAGTTCAGGTAATTATTGGGGCGGAGAGTTAAAGTTTGCCGGATTTGATGTCATTGTCTTGAAAGGAAAGTCCGAAAAACCCGTATACCTACAGATAAACGACAGTAAAGTAAAAATCATTTCTGCTCAAAATATTTGGGGTTTGGACGCCTGGGAAACCATTCGCGCCATACGCAGTAAACAGAACGCAGAAGCGCAAGTAGCCTGTATCGGCCAGGCCGGTGAAAATATGGTTCGCTACGCCAGCATTGAAAACGGGCCTTACGACGCGTGGGCCCGCACCGGGCTGGGTGCCGTGATGGGCTCTAAAAACTTAAAGGCTATCGCGGTAAAGGGTACCGGCGCTGTCAGAGTAGCTTACAAGAATGAATTTCTGCGGTCTGTTAATAAAACCCGCCAGGCCATAATGGATTCGCCATTCTATAAGCCTTTTAGCAAATACGGTACCATGCTGGTTACCATTCCCTACCAGGAACATGGTATCCTACCGGGTCGCAACTACCAAACCGGTACCATTGAAGGCTGGGAAAGTACCCGCACCCGGAAACAACTTCATCACTACACTAAGCGGGGCGTGGCCTGTATGGCATGTCCCATAGCGTGTGCACACTGGGTGGAAATAAAAGACGGCCCTTATGCCGGCTTGCAGCTTAAAGATATGGAAGTAACACCGGTAATTGCTTTCGGCGCCGGCTGTGATATCGACAACCTGTCTGCAGTGGCCAAGCTTACAGAAGTTTGCCAGCGCTTGGGCCTGGATATGGTTTCCGCCGCCGGGGCTGTTGCCTTTGCCATGGAACTCTACCAAAAGGGGATCATTAACGAATCTGAGCTGGGCTTCAAACTCAACTGGGGAAACCAGGCAACCACTATCAAGCTTATTGAAAATATTGCTCACAGGAAAGGTTTTGGCGATATCTTAGCTGAAGGCACCAAACGGGCAGCGGAAAAAATCGCAGGTAGTGAGAAATATTGTGTTCACGTTAAGGGTTTGGAATGTATGCTCATTGACCCGCGCGCCCGCTGGTCTACATGGACATTGGGATACATCACAAATATAAGGGGCGGTGACCACCTGCGTACAAGAAACCCGGTGGAGAATCTACGCCATAATGATAATCCCCGCCCGTACCGCACCGAAAAATTTTCGTTTCCCGATGAAATGTTACAAACCCTGGACATACCTAAAATCCTGAAAGAAAGAATTTTTGACCCCAAAACCGGGGACGTGGACATACCCCAAATGAGCAAATGGTCGGAAGACTTAATATCTCTGTACAATGCAGTTGGCCTTTGTATTCGCCCGCCGGTACTGCATACGGTAGGACCAACCCTGATCTCGGAATTGTACGCCGCCCTTACCGGCATAGATACCACCCCGGAAGAAATCATCAAGGCAGGGGAACGCACCTGGAATTTACAAAAGCTTTTCAATATCCGTCACGGAGAAAAGCCGGAAGACTCCCGTTTCCCAGCCCGATTTTACGATGAACCTTCGTCTTCAGGCAAAACCCTGGACCGGGAAAAAGTTGCAGAAGTGCTAAAGGAGTATTACAAAGCCCGCGGGTGGAATCAAGAAACAGGCAGGCCGCTGCCGGATAAGCTGCAGGAATTAGACCTAACCAATCAATAACTCAACACATGGTGCCAGGCACCAGGCGTTGAGTTATTGGTAAAATTACAGGCTGATCAGCAATGGTACCAGCAAAGGAACCATTAAAGAAAGAGATGTCCCGTTGACCAGGGCAATGATCGTGGTATCAGCGTCTGTTGCCCTGGAAATAACAGGCAGAGTTGTATCCATGGTAGTGGCTCCACCAGGGGCTACAGCCATCAATTTACTCATTTTTACAGCCAAAACAGGTATCAGCATAAAGGCCATAAGCTCCCTGATTACATTGGTGAGAAAAGCCAGGGCACCCACCTGAACGTCATAAATTTGGGCAATCAAAACACCGGAGAGGCTGTACCAGCCAAACCCGGCACCGATAGCCGAGGATTCGTTAAACGGAAGATTCAGCATCAACCCTGCCCCCACCGCGCCGGCTAAACTACCTATACCAACCGCCAGCGGCACCAGCAGGACCCGCCACCCCAGCACACGCAAACGACGCCATGTGGAACGCTTACCGCCTAGTTCAATACCGACTCCCACCAGCATAAGACCAAGGGCTATGTTAGTTACCAGTTCCAAATGCCCGACCAAAGATACAGGCAAAAACCACCTACCCCATACCATACCTAAAACGACCGCTCCCACTACCAGTCCTGTCAACGGTTTTCACCTGCCTTACCAATATCCTTAGTCGCTGACAGGGAGAGTCTCTTTTCTAGGCTAGCGGCAAGCAAACGTACCAGACAAATGCTTCCCAGTACGCTCATGCCCGCTAAAACAAAGGCCTGGAAACCCATTTGCCCCAGATCCGCCGCCACCTTTTTATTGGAACCAAGCTGTGCCCCCATGGACACCAGCAAAATAAACAGTCCCGCCATGGTAGCAAAGTTGACATACTTGGCCAAGGCTTTCGACGGTGGTCTGAAAAAACCTATTAAGCCACCTGTAGCCAGACAGATAAATATAAAACTCATCACAATGTCCCCCGCTGATTATATGGTTGTCCATACGCTAAATTAGATTTTATGGCCATAACACTGTTCACGTCAATAATAAAAAATGGGACAGGCACCTTTTTTTGCTCAGCACAAGAAAAGCGCACTAAATCAGTTCCCTTATACCCATTCTGGGCACATGGCGCGCGCTTTTCAGTACTTTTTTCCTTTGTCCTTGCCATTTATATGGCAAGGTATACCCTAAAGTAAAATAAAACAGGCCCTTTACAGGACCTGCTTAGACTATAAAACCACTATGCCATTAGAAGCTGCTGCCGTGCTACCTTTCCAGAGGGGGTGCGGGGAATTTCCCTGAAAATCACTTCTGTGGGCAAAGCATTGGACTGACTAATACAGAACTCTCTTATTTTCTTCTCCGTCTCTGAGTCGTTGGAAGAAGGTTCCACAAAGACTTTGAGTACAAAAGTCTCACTTTCCGGGTTTTCTTCACTTAGAACTACTGCGTCTTCCACATCCGCATGCGTTACCAGAGCTTTTTCCAATTTTCTAACATGAAGGACAATTTCGTTTGCTGTCATATAAAGCACCTCACTTAAAAAGTTGCGCCAAAACTGCCCGAGCTGTAAGTTTAAGAATTTTCGCATAATACTTTTGTGCTATTTTATAATCTTCACCGGCAAACTGCAACGAAATACATTTGAACGGTCATATTGTCACCTTGAATGGAAGTCACATTAATTGAACAGTTATAAATGGGCATCTATTTACTGTTGTGGTCTCATAAAGCTTACCAGTTCTCGGTCCGTAATTATGACCATGTTATTTGGCCTTCCATCATACACAGCACTTTCATCCAACTCAATCAACAAATGAGTCTGGGTATCTTTTTTTGTCTCTAAATTGGTAGCGGTAATATGCAGAAACTGCCTGTCTGTTGATAATCCTTCCTGAACAAAGGCCTTTTTTATCTCACCCTTTACCCCCGTTGTGGTTTGGATTGCGTGAGAAATCACTGTAGCCCGGAAGACTTCTCCGTCATCCATTCCCAACTGTACAATAAAGGCCTCTTTTTCCAGCCACTCTTTATTAAATACATCTGTAAACTGTTCCTGGCTCATCACAGCCATTACCCTTCCCCCTTACTTATTGGTTACCGTTTAAAACAGTATTGCCCCAAATACCGTGCAACAAACAAGGAGAAGGCTATACCACCTCGTTTTTTGGGACCAATCTTATAGGGATTGTGGTGAAGCTAATCCAAAAGGTTTGTTGACATGTATTTATCAACCCGGTCCGGGAAAACCGTTACTATGGTTCCTTTTTTCATGATTTTTGCGTACTCTATGGCTCCCCATAATGCGGCACCGGAAGAAATCCCTGCGGAAATGCCGGCCTGTTTAAAAAGTGCCCGGGCCAACCTGAAGGATTCTTCATCCGGAATGATCATTTTTTCATCCAATAATGTATCATCGTAAACAAGCGGCTTGTAATCTTCCATATTGCGTAGCCCCTGCACTCCACTGTTGCGCACCGGCTCTAGGCCGATAAGCTTTATGGACGGGCTGTACTCCCTTAACCTTCTGCCGGCGCCTGTAAGCGTTCCCCCAGTGCCCACACCGGCCACAAAAGCGTTTATCTCGGGTACATCAGCGATTATCTCCGCCCCGGTTGTCTCGTAGTGAGCCTTGGGGTTGGCATCATTTTCAAACTGATCAAACATATAATAAGTTGGATTATCCTTAACCATCTGTCGGGCCGCCTCGATGGAACCGTTTGTTCCTTTGGCTCCCTCGGTCAAAATCAGTTCAGCCCCGTAAGCCGCCAGCAGCTTTCTCCTTTCCCAACTCACATTATCGGGCATCACTGCTGTAAAACGATACCCTTTTATGGCTGCGATCATGGCCAGAGCTATGCCCGTATTACCACTGGTAGGTTCCAGTAGAATACGTTCATCAAGAAGTGCCTCTTTTCTTTCGGCCTCGGCAAAAAGATATTTAGCCGTACGGTCTTTAACTGATCCACCTGGGTTATCGCCTTCCAGCTTGGCCCATATTTTCACCTGGGGATTGGGAGAAAACAATGATATATCGACCATAGGAGTATTTCCTATTGTACCCAGTACACTTTCAAACTTCATATGATTGCTCCTTTTGTTTTTGTTTGTGGGTTAAAGATCAAGTTTCAAATCACCGCTCTTAATTTTACCCATTTTGCGCATCATCATAGCTGCTGCACCAGCCAAAACGGCAGGCGCTACAAAATGCAATAGTATTATTTTCCATAAAACCCCGGTTGTAAATCCCATGGCAGTAACAGTGGCAAATTGCCCCACTAGACCGGCAGTTCCCATTCCAGAACCGATGGGAATGCTTTTCATGGCAAACACTGTGGTGGCGAAGGGGCCCAGCACCGCGCCGGCGAGGGTAGGGGGTAAAATTATCCAGGGGTTGCGGACTATATTAGGAATTTGCAACATGGAGGTTCCAAGTCCCTGGGCAAACAACCCTCCTACGCCGTTTTCTCTAAAGCCAATCACGGCAAAACCTATCATCTGGGCCGCACATCCTACAGTTGCCGCCCCTGCAGCAAGGCCGTCAAGCCCCATCATAATACCCAGCGCCGCACTGCTGATGGGAGCCGTCAATGCCAGCCCCATCAGACTGGCCACAAGTATCCCCATCGGGATAGGCTGCAGTTCGGTAGCCCATACAATCAGATCACCCAGTGATTTCATGCCGGCGTCAATGGCCGGCCCCACCGTGGTGGCGGCAGCAAAACCTACCAAAATAGTAACCACCGGGGTGACTATGATATCCAGGGGCGTTTCCTTGGATACTAACTTGCCGAATTCGGCACCAAGGACAGCCGCAACAAAACTCCCGGCGGGGCCGCCTGAAGAAGCCCCGGCTGCACCGGTGATGGCCGAAGCAAACATTACCAGAGGCGGCGCCTGTAGACCGTAGGCAACCGCGACACCTATAGCCGCCCCCATAAGCTGTGTATTCATGGCTAATTTACCGGACTCAATCAGAAAGGTTAATTGCTCCCCGGTAATAATGGATAATTGCTCCCCGGTAACTTTGAGAATAAGGCCTATAATAAGTGAAGCAAAAAGACCCAGGGCCATGGCGCCCAGCGCCTGGATTAAATAACGGTCTACAGAAATGATTACATTTTTTCGTTTAAGAAATGATTCTCCCGTCCCGGGTCCATTTCCTGTTCCGCCTGCGGTCACCTTCCATACCTCCGTTTCTTTTTAACAATTCCAATGCACTTAACAAACTATCCGCCATAAAGCATAAATCACTGCAGCAGCATACTTAAACTTACCCGCTGCCGGCTTAAATCCACAGACAACACCTTTACCGTGACTACATCACCAACAGACACTACATCCATGGGGTGCCTTACATAACGGTCAGAAATTTGAGATATATGTACCAAACCGTCCACCTTAACTCCAATGTCTACAAAGGCACCGAAATCCACCACGTTACGCACGGTCCCTTTTAAAATCATGCCCTCACGCAAATCCTCCAGCTTTAAAACATCGGTTCTGAAAATTGGTGCCGGTAAATCTTCCCGGGGATCTCGCCCCGGTTTCTTTAAACTTTCTATGATATCTCTCAATGTAGGAATACCGGCCCCGGTTTCGGCGGCAACTCTCTCTACATTGACATCATTTAATTTTGCTTTTAACTCAGCAGTACCCACGTCTTGCAAGGAACAGCCCAGCATGGACAAAAGCTCTTTGGCCACGCCATACGATTCCGGGTGGACGGGTGTATTATCCAGTGGATTACTACAATCCCGCAGTCTTAAGAAGCCTGCTGCCTGCTCAAAGGCCTTGGGACCCAGGCGTGGTACTTTTTTCAATTCCGCGCGGCTTTTAAACCGGCCGTTAGCATTGCGGTGCTCAACTAAATTTTTAGCCACAGTAGTATTGACACCCGAAACATAATGCAATAATTCCACGGAAGCGGTGTTTAAATCCACCCCCACGTAGTTAACACCGGATTCCACAACCTTACCCAATTCAGCTTCCAGCTTCTTGGGGGAAACATCATGCTGGTACTGCCCAACGCCTACAGACCTGGGCTCTATTTTTACCAGTTCAGCCAGCGGGTCTTGCAGGCGGCGGGCGATAGAAACCGCGCTTCGCTCAGAAACATCTAATTTAGGAAATTCGCGTGCCGCAACCTTTGAAGCTGAGTAAACACTGGCCCCGGCTTCATTAACAATAATATATTTCAAAGATTTTTTATTTATAGAACCAATAAACTCGGCTACAAAACTTTCGGTTTCCCTGGATGCCGTACCATTTCCTATGGCTATTACATCAAAGTCATAACGGTCCAAAAGCTGCTCAAAAGTATCCTTTGCTGCTTTAACTTTTTCTTGTGGCGGAGTGGGGTAAACCACCCCCACATCCAAAAGTTTTCCGGTTTCATCCACCACTGCCCATTTACAGCCGGTACGGTACGCGGGGTCTACGCCTAATACAACAGCCCCTTTAATGGGAGGTTGCAGTAATAGACCGCGAAGGTTTTGAGAAAAGATACTAATGGCCTGTTTTTCCGCCTTCTCCGTGAGCTCTCCCCTGACGTCTCTTTCTATAGCAGGTGCCAAAAGGCGCCGATAACCGTCCTGAAGTGCTTCAGCCACCAGTTCGGCTGTTACAGAGCCTTTCCGTAACCACTGCTGATGCAAATATTCTAAGGCGGTGTCTTCTTCACTCTCAATATGTACCCGCAGGATCCCCTCCCGCTCGCCCCTGTTGATGGCTAAAACCCGGTGCGGCACCACTGTTTTAATTGGTTCACGGTAATCATAATACATTTCATAAACAGACTCGGCATCTTTTTCTTTGGCCTTAGTTGACAAAGTACCCTTTTTCCAGGTAAAATCTCTCAACCAAGCACGAATATTAGGTTCATCCGCTATTGTTTCGGCAATGATATCCAATGCACCTTTTATTGCATCTTCCGGGGTTGACACTTCTTTTTCTTCGTTAACGTACTTTGCAGCCTCGTCCCTGGGATCGCCGGATGCAGGCCCGGCAAGCATATACTGCGCTAGAGGCTCTAAGCCCTTTTCCCGCGCCACTGTGGCTCTTGTACGCCGCTTCTGGCGATACGGGCGGTATAAATCTTCCACCGCGGTAAGTTTTTTTGCCTGCAGTATCTGGTTTTTTAATTCTGGCGAAAGCTTGCCCTGTTCATCGATTAAACGTAATACTTCTTCTTTGCGCTGGGAGAGGTTCCGCAGGTATTGTACCCTTTCTTCAATTGAACGCAATTGAATTTCGTCAAGTTCACCCGTAACTTCCTTACGGTACCTGGCAATGAAGGGGACAGTATTACCATCGTCCAAAAGAGCAATTGCTTTTTCTACCTGCTTGGGATTTATTTTTGTGTCCGCTGCCACTTGGCCAGCAATGAAATCTATTTTATCCAAAATTACACCACCTTGTTGAAAATATTAGCTTATATAATCTTAAATCCTTGGGCTATATTTTCCAAGCATTATTAGTAACATAAATCTTAAATGATTTTTTGTGTCAATTAAACCGTTATTTTCATGCCTTTTATATGGATTCCCTATAGAAAAAAAGACAAACTATCAATAATTCAGTGAAAATGATGATATCATTAAACCAACCTTTATACAAAGGTGAAAGGAGTGTTTATTTTGGCAGTCAAAGTGGGTATCAATGGCTTTGGACGTATAGGACGCAATGTTTTTAGGGTGGCTATGGACAACCCCGACGTAGATATAGTTGCCGTTAATGATCTTACAGATGCCAAGACCCTGGCCCATCTTTTGAAGTACGATTCGGTACACGGTGTGCTCAACGACGACATACGGGCCGAAGAAGGTAAATTCTCAATAAATGGGAAAGAAGTAAAAGTTTTAGCTGAAAAAGACCCATCCGCTCTTCCCTGGGGTAATCTGGGAGTTGACATAGTCATAGAGTCAACGGGCCGTTTCACAAAAGGAGCAGAAGCATCCAAACATATACAGGCAGGGGCTAAGAAAGTGGTTATCAGCGCCCCGGGCAAAGAAATCGATGCCACCATTGTGATGGGTGTAAACCACCAAGAATATGATCCCGAAAGGCACCACGTTATATCTAATGCATCCTGTACCACCAATTGCCTGGCTCCGGTGGTGAAAGTGATACATGATAGTTTTGGTATCGAAAAGGGAGTCATGACCACCGTGCACTCCTATACCAATGACCAGCAGATTCTGGATTTGCCGCATAAAGACCTCAGGCGTGCCCGGGCGGCAAATATGTCTATGATCCCCACCACTACGGGTGCAGCTAAAGCAGTGGGATTGGTTATGCCTGAAATGGAGGGTAAATTAAATGGATTTGCCATTCGGGTGCCCACCCCTAACGTATCCTTAGTAGATTTTGTGGCCGTGGTGGGCCGCAAAACTTCAGCGGAACAAGTAAACGAAACCCTGCGCAATGCATCTGAAAGTGACTTAAAAGGGATCCTGGGTTATAGCGAAGCCCCCCTGGTTTCCAAAGATTATTACGGTGATGCACACTCTTCCATTGTTGATTCCATGTCCACCCTGGTCATGGACGACAACCTGGTAAAAACAATGGCCTGGTATGATAACGAGTGGGGTTATTCCTGCCGGGTACTGGACCTGGTAATGTATATAACCAAGCGGGAAGCGGGATCGGTAAAAAAAATTACCTGGACCGGAATAAATAATGAAAACCTTTATCGAAGTGTTACGGCTGCATATACTCCCCGTTAATTAATTTGAAGGGACAAACCGGGAGGCACCCCCTCCCGGTTGTGTTGAAAAACATTGATCGCAGTTGGGTCTTGCAAGTTGGTCATAGCAATAATTCCAAAGGAGGAGTACAATTGCGAAAATATTTACCTTGGCTTTTGATACTTTCTCTGGGGCTAAATATTTACCTGGTGGGAACCTATTCTTTTGGTATCTCCCCCGCCGCGGGTGACGTGACAGAGGAAGGAGCGGCACAGCTGGAGCAGTTGCAAAGCCGCATTGCCGAATATAAGCAACAAACAACTGCGCTGGAAGAGGAAAAGCAAAGGCTGCGGGAGCGATTAGACAGTTTGCAATCCCCTCCCGAACCTATAAACACAGTGGATAACAAAGTCTACGGCTGGTATTTTAAGCGTGATCGTAACAATCAGCATTCACCCCCTAGCACTGACTCACAGTACTTACAAATGCTTAAAAATAAGGGGTATTACCTGGGGGATACCAACCAAAAAAGGATTTTCCTTACCTTTGACGAAGGCTACGAAAATGGCTACACCCCGGTAATACTGGATACCTTAAAAGTAAATAAAGTACCGGCAGCCTTTTTTGTCACCGGCGATTATGTGAAGGACAAGCCCGACCTGATAAAAAGGATGGCTGAAGAAGGTCACATTATAGGTAATCACAGCGACACGCACCCCAGTATGCCGACCATAAGTAGCGAGAAAATTAAAGAAGAGCTTGGTACAGTGGAAACACAAGTGGAACAACTGACAGGCCAAGAATTACACTACTTCCGCCCTCCCCGGGGAGAATTTAACCAGCGGGTACTGGATGTGGCGGCTCAGGAAGGATATAAAACCATTTTCTGGAGTATGGCCTACCGGGACTGGGTAGTGGACGATCAGCCCGGCAAAGAAGCAGCATTTAACTTTGTTACCAATAACATTCATAACGGAGCTATTATCCTTTTGCATGCGGTTTCCGAATCCAACACCAAGGCTCTGGACAGTATTATCAAGGAGTTAAAGGAACAGGGTTATACCTTTGCCAGCCTGAATCAACTCCCATAAAAAGAGGGGACTTTGCCTGAAAAAGGGGGACAGTCCCCTCTTTTTTGCAGGAATACCTTCAACTGTTTGAAGAATTAAGGTGCAAATAATAATTTTAAGCGAGGGGGGCCCATTATCAAGAGACTAGTCATCAGCGTAATCATACTAACGCTGTTAACCTATTTCCCGGGAACCTTCCCGGTCTCTGAAGCCGCATCCAATGAAAATCGAAGCAGTGAATATCAAAGCAATATAAATCAAAACAATGATTATCAAGAAATGCAAAAGGAGCTTACTCGGTTATTACAAAATCAGAAAGGGACCTACGGAGTATTCGTAAAAGACCTCAATACCGGCCACACCTTCGGGGTAAACCACCTGGAAACTTTTCATGCCGCCAGCACAATCAAGCTGCCCGTAAACCTTTACTTGTATGAACAAATGGCTAAAGGTAAAGTTAACCCTTCTATAGAATTGGTCTATCGCCAAGAGCATTACGAAGACGGAGGAAGTAAGCTGCAAAATGACCCCGTGGGAAGCAGTTATAGCATTAAGCAATTGTCCAGGTATTCTATAAGATATAGTGACAATATAGCAACTAACATGCTGCTGTCCTACCTGGGCTATTCGAACGTTAAGGGCTATATGGCGTCACTGGGTGGTAAGGTTATAGACTACTGGGATAACACTACCTGCCCTCGTGATATGGCACTTTACATGTCCAGATTGGTAAAGTTTACTTCCCAACACCCTGAACTGGGTGGGCAGCTTATGAATGACCTCGAAAACACCATTTTCAATGACCGGATACCCAAACTTCTGCCACCGAGAACTAAAATAGCACATAAGATCGGAAACTGGCCTCCCACCGGAACTTTTAATGACGTTGCACTGGTAAAGCATATAGAGAGCCCGTATATTATCGCCGTATTCAGTAAAAACACCCCGGGGACTGACGAGGCTTTTCAAGTAATACAAAAAGTTTCAAAAATTGTTTACGATCACCAGGACAAACTAATAGAAATAGATCTTACTCTTAACGGCCGCCCCTTAAAGACGGATGTTTCACCGATTTTAAGCAACGGTACGGTTCTTGTACCGGTAAGAATTATATCCGAGTCAATAGACGCTAAAGTGCGGTGGGACAGTGAAGCTAATCGTGTAATGATCAACAAAACTGGCAATTCAATTTGGTTGCAACCAGGGACAACCACCGCCACAATAAATGGCGAAGATATCTCATTGAACACACCACCACGTATATATAATAAAAGAACCATGGTACCATTAAGGTTGGTCAGTAAGGCCATGGGAGCAAGAATTAAATGGGATAATGATACCAAGACGGTTTATATTACTTACAGCTGACGATATAAAAGCAGGAAGGTGTTACCATGCAGCCTGAAGAAAGGTACAGAACATATTCCAAACATTTGAAAGAAAAATTCGGGTGTAAAGTTTACAAACTCCCTGTAAATTTGCCCGGAACCTGCCCTAACCGGGACGGAACCGTGGGCAGGGGCGGATGCATATTTTGTGATGAAGAAGGCTCTGGCTTTGATGCCCTGCCCAACAGCCTGGCCGTAAAGGACCAACTGCAAACCAATAAGGCCAACTTTAAAAAGAAATTTAAGGCCCAAAAGTTTATCGCTTACTTCCAGGCATTTACCAATACATATCTTCCATTAGAACAGTTTAAAGCAAACATGCAGGCGGCAGCGGAAGAACCGGACATAATAGGTATTTCCATATCTACCCGGCCCGATTGCATATCAGATGCCTACCTGGATTATTTGCACGGGCTGCAGCAAGAGCATAATTTGAATATTAATATTGAGCTGGGCCTGCAAACCGTGAATTATCACACCCTGCACAGGATAAACAGGGGGCATTCCCTGGCAGAATATGTGGATGCGGTACTGCGTACAAAACAACGTGGGTTTGAAATTTGTACCCACCTAATTCTCAATCTCCCTGGGGATGGCCGGGAGGATATAGTAGAAGGCGCTAAGCTGATTTCGGTCCTGCACAGTGACTATGTAAAGTTTCATTCTTTATATGTGGTAAGGGACACTGTATTGGGGGAAATGTACCGGAAGGGGGAATTTGACATGATTTCCCTGGAGGAGTATGCGCAGAGGGTTGTTACTTTCCTCGAGTATTTGGACCCTGAGATAGTGGTACAGCGCCTGGTGGGTAAGGGCCCGGCGGAAAAGGTGCTTTTCTCCAACTGGGATGTGAGCTGGTGGAAGTTAAGGCAGGCTATTGAGGAGTTGCTGGAGGCAAAAGATACTTACCAGGGCCGGCTGTTTAATTACACTAACGGTGCGGCTTTGGCTAAGGTGTAAAAGAATTTGCATGTAGTTCTTTGAGGTCAGTTTTTTGACGGGATTTATGGGATTAGTGGGATTTAAAGATTTGCAAGTAGTTCTTTTGGGTCATTTTTTTTACGAAAATAAATTTTCATTCTAGTTTGTGTATATGTTTCATGTGAGTTTTGACGGGATCAATGGGATAAGCGGGATAAAAGGCTTTGCATGTGGGGCTTTGAGGCAAACAATTTTTTTAGACAGGATTAACAGGATCAACAGGATTTTTTAAAAAATAAAAACTCAATCGAAAGCCTTTATCATCTAAACAGAGCTTTGGACAAGTCCAAAGTTCTAAAGCAAACAATTTAAAAATGCTTTTAAAGACCCAAAAGCAATGACCCCAAAGCATCCTGCAAATCCTGTAATCCTGTCAAAGAAAAAAAGACCCATAAGCCAAGACCCAAACAATACTTTTAAGCAAGGAAGCAAGAGGACTCGTCCGGGACTGCTGAAAAAGTCCAGATTCATGTCATTTTCTGAATGAAACGAAGTGAAATGAAGAATCTTAAAAGTCGCATAAATACTCAGATTCTTCGCTGCACTCAGAATGACAATCTTGTATCTTTGCTATTTTTTTTACGAAAATAAATTTTCATTCTAGTTTGTGTATATGTTTCATGTGAGTTTTGACGGGATTTACGGGATTAGTGGGATTTAAAGATACGTAAGTCAGTAAAGCTTTATTTACTGTGATTGTAAGGCAAGATTTATTTTCTAAGATCTAAAAGATTTGCATGTAATTCTTTGGGGTCTCTTTTCTGACAGGATTACAGGATAGCAGGATTTTTAAAAACATATTAAAAACTAAAACTCTTTTAAGTACTCACTGTCATAGTAAAAAGTTGGTCAACTAAGGAAAACAAACAGTACATAGTACTTATCACTAATCTATCTAATAAGATTTGACCCTTAAGCAGTAACCCTAGATTTCTTTATCCAGGATTTTTTATAACCTATATTTCCATTAAATTTCTTTTATTACTAGCACTGTTATGATAAAAAATAAGCATCTATTTAAGCAAACAAATAATAAACAGCACCATCACTAATCCCGCACATCCCGTTAATCCCGTCGAAAAAAGAACTTTAACCCTTAAGCAGCGACCCTAAAATCTCTCATCTTCCCGAAAACATGCGGGTCTCCTCTATCCTAAACACAAACAAAAGTGCAACGTACACCAAGCCGCCGACTCCTACAGACAATCCTAATCCCCAAATTTGGCTGAACAACGAAATGTTCTGATTATAAAGGCCGGTCCAGTGGGCAAGGCCCACACTTATGACACCCAGTACAGCGGCAGCTATACCTATTTTAAAAACAGAGACCAATAGTCCCTGCCAAGCAAAACCTTCCAGCCTCCTGCTCAGTAACGACACAAATAAAAACATGGCAAAAAAAGCAGCAAGGGTATTACCAAGAGCCAACCCCACATGGCCCATGCGGTTCACCAACAGCAAATCAGCCGCCAGGTTAACCCCCAGGGCCGCAGCCCCTATTTTCAATGGAATTATGCCATCCTGCATGCTCAGAAAAGTATATGTAATAATGGAATTGGCGCAAAGCGCAATTACCGATACTGCATAAAAGCCCAGGGCCCCGGCCGTAGCAGTAGTGGCCACAGCATCAAAGGCACCCCGCTCAAAGAGCAGTCGTACCACCGGGCGATCCAGTAACGACAGCAGTACCGCCGCGGGAAAACCCAGCATGGCCACCATGCGCAAACCCATGGCTGTGTTTTTACGCAGAGATTGCATATCCTGCTTGCTTGCCGCGGAAGCAAGGGTGGGAAAAAGCACAGTAGAAACAGCAGCGACAAACAATCCGTAAGGAAGTTCCCTGATACGGTCGGCAAAGTTCAAAGCGGCAATACTGCCGCCACTTAATTGTGAGCCCAGCCAGCGGTCCAGAAAGATATACCCCTTGGTACCCAGGGTGGTCAAAATTACCGGCACCGCCAGTACCATTACCCGCCGCACATCCGGATCTTTAAAATCCAATTGCGGGCGCCAGGTAATGCCGTAATTCCCGGCCACAATTCGCTGCACCAAATAAAATACCACTGTCCCGGCAAGCATAGACCATGCTAATCCTACCGCCCCTTTTTGGGCAAAAAAGAGCAGCAGAATAATGAAGACAATGTTCTGCAAAGCCGGAGCCGCTGCCGGAACCGTAAATTGGCGGTGGGCATTCAGCGCTGCTTTCACCACGTACCCCAAAGTCAAAAAGGCAAGTCCCGGTAACATTATTTTGGTAAGCACAACCGCCAGGGATCGTACATCTGCGGCAAAGCCCGGTGCCAATAAATCCACCAGGTAGGGGGCAAAAAGGAAACCGCCGACACAAATCAAAACCACGGCGCCGCCAAAGATTACAAATACCGTAGAGGCCAGACGGTTAGCATCTTTATCACCCAACCTACCGGTATAGACCGGCAGAAATGAGTTTCCCGCCGCAGTGCCAATGATGTATGATAGTATAAAGGGAATGGTAGCGGCCACCACATAGGCGTCTGACTGGGGCGTCGCCCCCAGGTACGCAGCCACCACCTGTTCTCTTATAAACCCCAGTATCCTGCTGGCTACAAAGAGAACAAAAAGTATAGAAGATGTTCGTAATAAAGTCTTAGACATAGATTGTCACCCGGCAAATAATATCCCTTTGGGCTTTATTTGTCAATGCCAGTGAAGCTGCAAAAAAGCGGAGGGAAAGCCATTTATGTTTCCTCAAACTCACGTTTATTTTGCCCAAAGAGTATTGGGGCATATGTCCGACGAGCTTGCCCTGGGAAGTATTTTTCCGGACATGATCATTAACCCTAAATTACAGCACAAGGAAGCACACAGCCTGGGCACTTTGCTTATGGATCATTTAAACACGGAAAAGGAACTGCTTGACTTTATCCGGGGAGTTATTACTCACGGCATAGAACCAAACGGATTGGACTTTTTCGGGGATGAAAAGTACCTGGAATACGAGCGCGGCTATTGTTTTGAGAAAGCACGCCCGCTGGTTAATCAAACCATGCGCGCCTGCAACATTCCCGAGCAGATGGGCTGGTGGAAGGCACATAACATAGTGGAAATGGCAGTGGAACTTCACGTCTGCCAAGATAACCGTTATGGAGACATCATCCAAAAGGCGTGTATAAACAATGATTTTATTCGGTATCTTGGCAGCAAGCTGCCCCACATATGCCCCGGCATTTCCTTTCTACAACGGAGAATAGCTGCCTTTCCACATTATATAGAAACCCATAAAATTACAACGAAAACACTGGCCGAAAAATACGGCACGCAAATGTCTACCAGGCATGGAGTGCAAATTAACACCGTTGAAGTGGCCAAACTAATCTCCAGTGCTACAGAACAGATCACCGACGACATCGAAGACTTTTTTCAATATGTTCAGGAAAAAATAACCCCCAACCTCAATCTTTAATTCTTTGCCTCCGGTTGATCATATCACCGGGCCGGTGCTATAATGCATACAAGGTTATCCAATCTCCGCACTTAGGAGTGAGTCAGTGTCAAATCCCAATAATTCTACTCCCGGACTCCGGGGACATGCATGCATTAAAACTGCTGACGGCCATCCAGTAAGCATAACCTCACTGGTTACCTGCGCCGAGGATATTGAAGAGTCCACCGGTAAGTGGTGCCACGGCATCGGACTCCTGGATACGGATTTCCTCTTTATAGGTAGAAATGACCTGCCGGGAGAAGACGAACAATTTGCAATATATAAAGAAGCGGTCTCTAAAGCCGGGATCAGGCCGGTTACCGTGCGCACATGCAGCCTTAGTGCCGGCCAAATACCCGGTATAGACACCCCTGCATGGGAAAAAAACCCTGATCTGGGGCTAAAAGGGCTGCGCCTGGGACTGGCCAACCCGGCAATATTAAAGCCCCAGCTGCGCGCCATATCGAGGGCCAACGCATTGGGGCACATTCATTTATTACTACCCATGGTCAGTACACCACGGGAGGTAAAGCAGTTTAAAAAGCTACTAAAAGAGACTGAATCTGAACTGGCCTATGAGCATATAAATTACCGCCCGGTAACTGAGCTGGGCCTTATGGCTGATCTGCCTTCGGTCATGGTAAACACAACCCAATTCTGCTATGACGTATCCTTTTTCCAGGTTGGGGAGGCTCTGAGAAACTATACCATGGGGGCGGATTTCTCGCCGCAAGGGTTAGAGCATCTAAAGCATCAATTTGAACCGATGTTCCTCTTTCAGATTCAAAATTTAGCTCAAATAGCAACCCAAAAGAATAAGATAGTCAGCGTTTCGGCCAACCTGGCCTCTCTTCCCGAAGCTATACCCATCTTACTTGCTGTGGGAGTTCAGGATTTGGTCATGCGGCCCAAAGATATGGGTCCAGCAGCTAAACTAATTGAAAATATTACCATTGCCAAGGCCAAGAATATAGGTGCCAAAGCCATGTCTTACTGGTCCGGTGAGGACGTACAAAAATACGCATATGATTCCATGACCAGGTATAAAACAGTCTAACATTTAAAAAAGGGGGACAGTCCCCCTTTTTTATTTACCTCGCAACAGCAGCCTCATTAATTGCTTCCCACTTATGCTTTACCGTGTCCAATATTTGCTTCCTGTGATCATTATATTTTACAAAGTCAAGATCATTGGCATTAATAACTAGAAGATTCCCCATTTTGTAGTTGCGGTACTGCTCCTCATAGAAGCGGTGAAGCTTGCGCCAATACCCTTCTTCCACTTCCAGCTCGTCTTTACGCCCCCGTTTTTTGATCCGCCTAATGGCTTCTTTAGCGTCGACGCTCAGGTAAATTATCAAGCGCGGCGGTTCCAGACTTTCCAGCATGTTATACAATAAACTGTGGTAAACGTTATACTCCTCTACGGTCATATAACCTATTTCCTTGTACATACGAGCAAATATATTATCCGAATAAATTGATCGGTCCATAATGGCACAATTTTTTTCCGTGGCCTCTTTATACTGGCGGAACCTGTGGTTTAAAAAGTTAATCTGCATGGGAAAACACCAGCGTTCCCTATCGTGAAAAAACTTATGTAAGAGGTCATTTTCATCCTCAAATATTTCCGTAAAAGAAACCAGATCCATTTCTTCAGCCAATACATTGACCAGAGTTGTCTTCCCCACGCCGGTCATTCCGTCTACAACTATTTGCACCTGGGTATTTTCTTGTTGTTTAACCATTTAAAATCACTCCTCAAAGAACACATTATTTCTTTTCCTAACCAACTAACCAACTCACCAACTTTAATTACTATTCTAGGTTGCCTCTTGGGAATCCTCCATGGAAATAACACCTTCTCCATTAGCTTAGGACGAGTAGTAATAATTGTCCCGTATAGCAAATATATTTTCTATAAAGTACTGGAAAAGGGGGGATAATTATCCATACAGATAATGAATTTGCGATTGACACATTTACCATTAATAAATTTCTTGCGCTGACCGATAAGTTAGCAACACAAGAAGCGTTTCCGCCTCCCGTAGTGGCCGTCATGGGTTCCTTTAACACCGGTAAATCTACTTTACTAAATAATTTAATTGACGACCAACTATGCCCGGAAGACAGCCTGCCCAAAACATCATCTTTTTTTTATCTAAAGTACGGAGAGAAATTCGCTGCACGGACGAGCGGTAGTGGCAAGTCCCTTTACTTCCCAACCAAGGGACAATTCCTTTCCTTTATAAACGGTAAAACATCGGTAAAATTTGATCAGGTAGAAATAGCGCTTAACCACCCGCTGTTGAAAAAATTCACCCTGGTAGATACTCCTGGTATAGACTCTACAGCATCTAATATCACGGAACTAGAAAAGCTTGCGCTGCAGGCGGATAAAATAATATACCTTTTCCACCAGCGGGGAATAGACGAATTAAACAAACACTTTCTTACCACTCTGGCCAAGAAACGAAAAATAGAGTACCGTGACATTTCCTTCTGGATCAACTGCAACCTGGGTAAAAGCGACGGTACTTCCCTATCAAATACGGAGCAGGTGTTAAAGAGCATATTTCGCCATTCACTGGAGATTTATCTAATTAACAGCCGCGTCCCTGAAAGTGTCAGCACTGTCCGTCATTACCTGGAAATAATGATTTCTAAGGATATGGTTAGGAAACTTGATGCCAAGCACAAAAAAATCGATGAAAAGATACCCGCCCGCATCCATAAAAGTCTTCTAATTCAGGACGATATGCTTTTCCTGGATAATTTTTGGGACATTAAAGATCAAGCTAAAAAAATCATGCTGGCCAGAAATATCTTGAGCAACTTACCCGGGGTGGAGGGGCAAGTTAGAAACTTGCTGGAGGAAAACCATAATATTCACGTACTGCCGGGCAGCATAAATTATGCACAGGACGCAAACCGTAGAAAATATGCAGACATCCCCGGCATAAAAGAAAAAATGTCCCAATTAGCCTCTAAAATGATGCACGACACCAGGGTAAAACAAATTATATCTCCACGGAAAATTGGCCATTGGGCAGGTGTATTACAGCGTGAAGAATTCAAAGTAGTTGCAGTAGGAGGCTTTTCATCGGGCAAAAGTACATTGTTTAACGCTATCATGGGAGAAAATTTACTGCCGACAGAAAACCGGCCTACCACCAGCAGCATTACTTACCTTAAACATGGCAGAACGCGAATGGCAACCATCACCTTTAAACCGCGGCTAAGTCTTAAAATCTGTGCCTATCAAGGCCTTAACGTAATCATAAACCAAGAAGAAATACAAGCCTTAGAGGAATGGCTGAACTATGACTCCAGCCTGCGGCGAATTTTAGAAACGCGGTTAGATACCGGAAAGGGATTTGTAAAGGTGTCCCAGGAAAAGCTGCTGGAAGAAATACGGCGCACCAAAAAATTATTTACATCCGGCTTTCGCAGCGGTACATTGGATAACCGGGAAGCGGGTGCACTGTTTCGGCCTATTGCGGCCTGGAAAGCGAAGGCAATGTCACCCGTATGGACCGTGGACCTGGTCTTTGGGCCAATGCCATCTTTAGAATTAAACCTGGAAACTACCCCGGGCAGCAAAGAGTATAAAAGTGTGACTACTTCCCGGGAAGCCTTGCGCATAAGAGATATCACCATTTCCCACCCGGCACTTTTTTTCCAATTGGCCACCTTTGTTGACACACCCGGATTAGATTCCACCAATCAACATCACAGCGCCATGACCACTGACTTTTTGCAGCACAGTGATGCTTACCTGTTTTTTCTAAACGGCAAACACATTCTAACCAAACACGACTCCCTTTCCCTTTTGGAAATGTTTAAATTGCGGCTTAAAGACTATCTTCACACCGGCGAAGCCACTGCGGCACAATATGAGTTGGCCAAATTTTTCTTTGTCATAAATTTTGCTGATACTCTTACCCCTAATGAAAGGGAAAAAGCCAGAAACTTTTTACGCAGAAGCATCATGCAAACAATGAAGCAAAACGGTATTAACGTCTCCAACATTAAAATATTTCTTATTTCACCGCTGAAGGCCCTGCAGGGTAAAGATAACGGGAGTTTTCAAAAACTGCTGGACCAAATACACTTAGCGGTTTGGAATTACCGGGGAAGGGATTATCTAAAAAACCATTTACGGAACTTGCGTACAATACTGGAATCAGCAACTACACCACAACCTGTTATTAAGAAAGGTAAAACTAACCCTTTCCCAGTAAAATTCTCTGGTTGCGTCACGCTCACACAGGCAGTATCAGAAATAAAAAATGAAATTCATTCCAGGTTTAACATTATTTTGGGGCAAACTGAACGGTTAAAACAACCCAAACACTTTAAGACATTTGCCTGGGGGACCCCGGAGCAGCAGGGGCAAGCGGTCACACACATTAGCAGCATATCTTACTTCAGGTGGATAAATGCATTAAACCGTAAGACTCAAATTATTTGCAGCACCTGGCAAAAAGCTATTTACAAAACCGTTGAAGCTTGGCTGCATCAAGCCGGAATCTCCACTAATCCTTATGCCCTGCCCCCCTCCCCGCCAGGCCTTGTTGCCGCTGCAGCCATGGAACAAATGGAAGAAACAATCACTGAGAGTAGAAATTTTTACGGCGGTTTCAAAGCTAAGGAAGCGAGACAGAGAATTTCTATATTACTTAGCGAGCAGGAGAAGAAACTAGGGGAAGAATGCAACCGGTGGCAACATGAAATGGAGGTTTACCTACGGGATCTGATCGCCCCCGGCATCAGATCAGCGGTGGGAAAACACTCCCAGGCCGCCCAGGAAGCTTATGGCAGAGAGCCTTCCAAAGAGGAAAGCAAAGTGCTTAATGAGTATCTTGCAGACATTCACAATATTGAAAAAATACTTAATATCCAAGGAGGGTTGTAACAAATGGAAAACGCCAGGGCGCTTAACGAGCGGCTGCGCAATATAATCAAAGAAGTCAGCAGTAAAACCGGAGGTGAAATTAAGAAAGACCTGCTGGACGAAATAAGCCGGAACATGGAGGAAATTATAAACGAACATTCCCGAGCTCAAACCCAAGACCTTCTTCACGCCCTGAACCAGGCTATAAAAAAAGTATGAGAGTGATTAAAAAGGGGGATTTTTTTTGAACCTACCCAAAGGCACAGAGAACACAACAAAACAACAGCTCTTAACGGAGATATTGCTGGGGCTGAAAGAAAAATTCATTCAGCCTCTAGTTAACGAGAATAAACGTCTGGCCGTGGCTATAAATCAAAAAACCGAAAAAGATGATAAGATACTGCAGGAGTTAATAGAGAGAGTGGACCGCTTGGAAAAAAAACTGGAAGAGAATCCGGTAACAGTTTTATCTGCTATCCGGGATGCCATCAACCAGAGCAATGGGGGCAAAGAAGATGGCTCAAACTGATCAGTGCAACGTGCATGACGTGGTGCAGTCCCTTTCAGATTCCATACAGCAAAAGCTGGTCAAACCGTCCGAAACAAAGTTTGTAACCCTTTTGGAAAAAACCAGAGAAGACTTGCATACCAGAAGCACCACTACAGAACAGCAAGTGTACCAGCGGTTAGATCAACTGGCCGGCAAAGTGGAACAAATAGAAAAAACGCAAAAAAGAATGGGCATACTCTGCCTCACGCTGAGCGCGGCGGTTGTCGCAAGTATTATTATTCAGATGATTTAACATGATTGCCTATTTTTCAGTGACAATAGATCCTTTATATCTCCGGGCAGCGTACTGGTAACCGTTACTTCTTGGCCCCTACGGGGTGACAGGAACCTTAGCTCAGCCGAGTGCAAAGCTTGCCTATCTATCAACGTTGCTTCGCCTCCGTACAAGGTGTCACCACAAAGGGGAAAACCCTTTTGTGACAGGTGTACCCTTATCTGGTGAGTACGCCCGGTCTCCAACTCCAGACATAAAAGAGTGAGGCCGGAAAACCTCTCCAGTACCCGGAACCTGGTCAAAGCCACCTTGCCGTCCGGGCTGACCGTCCTTTTGCCGCCGCTGCCCGGATCCATGGCTATGGGATAATCCAGTACCCCCGCATCTTCAGCTATTACCCCCTGCGCCATCGCAACATAGCGGCGGCGCAGGTTTTGTGTGTGCAATTGTTCCACCATTCTATGATTAGCAAAACTATTTTTAGCCACCATTAAAAGTCCGGAAGTGTGGCGATCGAGCCGGAATACCGGGCGAAACCGGGCTTCAATTCCCTGTTGTGACCACCGGTATAAAACAGCATTGGCAACAGTTCCGCTGTCCTGATAGGACATAGGGTGGACCAGTATTCCTGGTTTTTTATCCACTACAAGTAAATCGTCGTCCTCGTAAACTACGTCCAGTGGCAAGTCTTGGGGCACAATCCAGCTTTCTTCCTTATGCCGCAAGGTTACCCTGATCACATCATTTTCTCTGCCACCGTCTTTCAGTCTTACCGGTTCACCGTTTAGCGTTACACCCTGCCAGCGTTTAAGCTTCCGTAACATTCCCCTGGAAAAACCGTATTTACCACGCAGAATGTTGCCTACCGGCCTTCCTTCGTCTTCCCCGGAAAGCCTAAATTCCAGCCAGCCACTTTTTTCCTCCACCCTTTCACCCCTGCCCCACATCTTCAAGTTTTAATTCACCCACGGAGTCCACCACCGCATCGGCTAAAGCCTCCAGCTGGCTTACCTGGCAAACACCTGTTAAAACTCCAATCACCCCGGCCACCCCGGCACTTTTACCCATTTGCATGTCGGTAATATTGTCCCCCACTACCACGGCATCCATAGGGTGAACATCGAGGAGTTCACAGGCCAATAAAGCCATATCCGGCGCCGGTTTTGTACTGCTTACACGGTCGGCCCCTACTACAGCATCAAAATGAGAGGCCAGGCCCAGAGAACATAATGTGTCTTCCGCCCTTGAGGTAGTGTCGGCAGTGGTTACCGCTACTTTTATTCCTCGGTCCTTTAATTTATACAAAAATTGCTCCAGCCCCGGCACGGGATGGGTAATTGCGGGCCAATCAACTTCGGTTTCAGATGCTTTAACCATAACATCAAACCCACTCACAGCTTCCTCCGGGTCCACACCG
Organism: Bacillota bacterium; assembly: GCA_009711705.1. GTDB lineage: Bacteria > Bacillota > Desulfotomaculia > Desulfotomaculales > VENG01 > VENG01. The sequence continues at coordinate 95,009 of VENG01000008.1, read as the reverse complement.
TAAGCAGCCAGACACTGAGCCATGGATCGCCTGAGACTATCCATGCAGCCCGAGGCCATAACTCCGGAGGAAGCTACCCAACGCTTATCTAGTTTTACCCCCACAGCCTCTTCGAAATCCTTAATGATGTTTTTTGTTAGTTGGTATTCTTTCTGCAATGCAGTAAACATGTAATCAAGCCAAACCAACCACATATTTTTAAAGTCAATTAATGTACCGTCTTTGTCAAATAATATAGCTCTGCAGGCGGTGGAATAATCACCGGCCTTAAGCACTTGCACTAAATAACCCCTCCTGTATATACAGATATATATATCAAAACTCACATGAACCATATACACAAACCAGAATTAACATTTATTTTCGTAAAAAAATAGCAAAGATCCAAGATTGTCATTCTGAGTGCAGCGAAGAATCTGAGTATTTATGCGACTTTCAAGATTCTTTATTTCACTTCGTTTCATTCAGGATGACATGAATCTGGACTTTTTCAGCAGTCCCGGACGGGTCCTCTTGTTTCCTTGCTTAAAAGTATTGTTTGGGTCTTGGCTTATGAGTCTTTTTTTCTTTGACAGGATTACAGGATTTGCAGGATGCTTTAGGGTAGTGCTTTGGGGTCTTAAAAAACATTTTATAATTATTTGTTTTAATATATTGGACTGGTCCATAAGCTCTGTTTAGATGATAAAGACATTCGATTGTATTTTTCAATTTTTTAACAATCCTGTAGATCCTGTAAATCCTGTCTAAAAAAAATGTTTACCCCAAAGCCTCACATACAAAGCCTTTTATCCCGCTTATCCCATCAAAACTACATAAACCATATACACAAACTAGAATTTAACATTTATTTCGTAAAAAAAATATATATGTTGGTTGCGCAATCAGAACCATGTAACATATAGCCCGCAGGCGGTGGTTATAATAAGATTACTTGCAGACATTTATCAGGAGGTAAGTAATAATGGAATACGAAGTTCGGGCGGAAGTGGACGAAAAGCTTTCCATAGACCCCAGTTACATTATACGCTATCAAGTATTCAAAGGGGGAAATTTTATTGGTGACGGGGTGGTTCAATTCCACCGCGAAGCCGCAGAAAACAGTATTCCCCTGACCGGGTTAACCGACGCAGGGGAATTAAACACCGCAGAAAAGGATTTCCTACGCCACCAAATTGCATCAGCGGCCATAAGTCACATGCAAGAAAAAGGTTTTGGTATTCTAGGAAATAGTAATCTTAACATCTAATACTGAAATTCCTTCTTTATACGCAATCAGAGGGTTCATATCAATTTCTGTTATTTCCGGGAAATCCAGCACCAAACGGGCTACTCGTGAAACAACATCCTGCACTGCACCTGTATCAGCGGGCGGGGCGCCACGGTAACCGCGCAGTAGTGAATATGCCTTTGTTTCTTCAAACATGGAATTTATGCCACTGGGCGTAAGCCCTTTAGCCAATCTGAAGGATACATCTTTAAGCAGATTAACATATATTCCCCCCAGCCCAAAGGCAATCAATGGGCCGAATTGAATATCCTTGGTCATACCAATGATCAACTCGGTACCTTTGGGCATCATTTTCTGCACTTCTATCCCGTGCACCACAACCCGCGGCAGATACCTTTTAACGTTATCCATTATCTCCATGAACGCGTTCTTTACTTCCTCTGCCGATTTAAGCCCTATCTGCACACCACCAACATCAGTCTTGTGCAATATCTTAGGTGACGCCACCTTTAGAACCACCGGGTAACCCATTTTTTCCGCCTCAGCGGCCGCTTGATCAGGCGTAGTGGCCAATACAACTGGAGCAGCGGCTATGCCGTATGCCCGGGCCACCTCCGATGCTTCACTGCCCAGCAACACCAGACGATTGTCTTTCAACACATCATAAAAAATTGCCTTGACAGCCCTCTTATCAACATCTACATGGTATTGGTCTTCCTGCTGCCCGTTACTGGCGCGGAAGTCACTGTAATCCACCATGCCGCGTATGGCATTAAGTGCCGGTTCCGGGAAAGTGAAACAGGGAATACCTGCCCGGGAAAGCAGGCGTGTGGCCTCGGATAAGGTTTCCCCACCCATATTGGCCGCAAAAATAGCCTTATCAGGATATGCATCCCTGGTTTCAATCAGCGCTTTAGCTGTATCATCAGATTCGGTTACTGAAGTGGGGCACATTAGCATCAGCACACTGTCCACATTAGGATCTGCACAGACCTTTTGTAATGCAAAATGGTAACGTTCGGCCTTGGCATCGCCAAGAACATCCACCGGGTTATATATTCCTGCTTCCACCGGGAGATTTGCCTGCAGCTCTTCAATAGTGCTTTTTGTAAATCTGGCCATTTGGAGGCCATTATTTTCCACGTTATCGGTAGCTATAATACCCGGCCCGCCGGAATTAGTAACAATAGCCACTCTTTTACCTCGGGGTACGGGGGATTTGGCAAACGTAGCGGCAAGATCAAAGAGCTCGGTCATGCTCCTGGCCCTTATAATGCCGCACTGCTTAAAAGCAGTATCATAAGCCAGGTCACTTCCGGCCAGTGCCCCGGTATGAGATGAAGCGGCCTGGGCCCCTGCCTGACTAGTGCCAGATTTAAGTACAATCACCGGCTTCTCTTTGGCTGCCCTGCCGGCAACCTCAAGAAAACGCTCGCCGTCTATAATATCTTCAATGTAACAAAGAATTACCTTGGTATTTGGGTCTTGAGCTGCATCCTCGATGAATTCAATTTCGGACAGATCACCTTTATTACCAAGACTCACGATCTTAGAAAAACCCAGACCGGCGGATATGCTCCAGTCTAGAATGGCAATCAGCATGGCCCCGCTTTGAGACAAAAATGCTATCTCCCCGCGTTCAGGGAAGGCCCCGGCAAATGAAGCATTCAACGGGGTGTGGGTATCCATTAGCCCCACGCAGTTAGGTCCCAACATCTGCATCTTGTAGTCCCGGCAGATAGAAATGAGATTTTTCTCCATTTCCAATCCCTCGGCACCTATTTCCTTGAACCCGGCACTTATTACCACCAAACCTTTAACACCTGCTTTGCCGCAAGTTTCTGCAGCTTCACAAACAAAACGTGCCGGCACACTGATCACTGCCAAGTCTACAGGAACAGGAATCTCTGCAACATTAGAATAACAATCTAATTCTTCGATCATCTCTTCCTTGGGATTTACCGGATATAATGATCCCTGGTAACCGCTGTCCAGAATATTACGTACCACGGCATGGCCTATTTTCCCGGGGGTTTTTGATGCCCCTAGTACAGCAATGGATACAGGCTTAAAAAGCTTATCTAATCCGGTCATTTTTTCACCCCTCTTTATACTCTAAGTTGTGTGAATTTTTGATTTGTACAAATTTTCTCTTCTAACTTTTGTATGTACTTTTGTGTAATTATAAAAGCTATTGTATAGATAGTAAATAAACAAACTTAAAATAGTATAATTAACAATTATAGAAATCTTACATACTTTTCTGAGCATTTTAAAACCTTAAAAGGGACTGGCACCTTTTTAAAAAACACAAAAGGAGCCAGTCCCCTTTTTAAGGGTCCCGCTTTTTATAGCCAATATTATGTATTATAGTTTAAAACATAGAGCTAAATAACAGTTGCTCAAAGCTGACAATGTTCTCTTTGTTTACTTCGGAACCAACACGAACCATCAAAACATTCGCAGGGTGCTCCATTATTTCTTCATCATCCGTGTGGCGCTGCTCAAACCCCACAGAACCAAATAAATTAGTTAACATCTTTTGATATGACCATACATCCATACCGGTTGATTCCATGTCCCAGTGCCAGTAATACTCGGTGGTTATTACAATATAGTTTTCTAAGACAGGCTGACTGAATGCTTTTCGCAACAATATCTTACCTATTCTATGTCCACGCCAGGCAGGACTGACTTCTACGCACCCTAATTCCAGTATCGCCGGATGACGATACCAGCGGCCGTATTGGTCAGGTTTGTGAAATGTTATATAACCTACAACAGTATTCTGGTTACGAGCAATATATACATACCCGGAATCAAGCCCGGTAATATTGATCAGGGCCTCGTGCTGCCTGGCGGCCAGACGGAAATTATTTAAGTGATCATCCATTTTTAGAGAACGTATGTATTCCGCGTTGACCGGGCCTTCTATTTCCACACTTTCACCGGCATTTAATTTATGTTCCGACTTAATGGAATTAACTTCGCCCTTTGCCAAACTACCCATGCATTCACCCCAATAAAAGCATTCTCCATTATTTACATGCAATGGCTATGCCAAACACCTGCCACCATAGACAAACTCATAAAGGTTTCAGACTATTTAAAATTATGCAGATAAATACCACAACTTATTATAGTGTATCATAAAATAACATAGTACGGTTAAACATTTTTTATGAGTCACCCGGTATAATCAGCCACGCTGCAATATAAATTAAAATACCCGGAAAAGCAACTGAAATGACAGATAATAAAACGTAAACCAAACGTATAATTGTGGCGTCAATACCAAAGTATTCTGCAATTCCACCGCACACTCCCCCAAGGATTTTGTTGCGGCTGGAGCGGGTAAATCTTCTAAACTGCCGGGCCATTTTTTCACCTCTCAATCTTCTATTTCCTATTATAGTTATACTGCCGTACGCCCGGATCCACCAGCTTAATCAATACGGCACCTGCAACGAATCCGCCCAGGTGAGCCCACCAGGCCACAGAAGTGGCTGCCCCGCCCATGGACAGGGTATTAAACAACTGTATTAAAAACCAGATGCCAACAAATATTATGGCCGGCACTTCCAGCACCGTGAAAAAGATGAAGATAGGTATCAAGGACAATATGCGCGACCTGGGATACACAATAAAATACGCACCCAGTACCCCGGCCAGCGCACCACTAGCCCCCACAACTGGAGCTGTGGAACCGGGATTGGCCATCACGTGCACCATACTGGCCACAATCCCCAGGCCCAGGTAAAATAATAAGTAACGGAAATGGCCCAGCCGGTCTTCAATATTATCCCCGAAAATCCACAGGTACCACATGTTACCCAGTATATGAAGCCACCCGCCGTGAATAAACATGGCAGTGAAGAAGGGTATAATCACGGGTTCTAACGGCGCGCCGGTGAAAATAGCATTCAGTGTCTCTGCCGGTACCACACCATAAACATAATAAAGCTGGTTTACCTGAAATCTTTCCAGGGAAAGCTCAAAGAAAAATACCAGAAAGTTAATCAGAATAAGTGCCACGGTGACATACGGAAATGTTCGGGAACGAGCACTGTCCCGAAGCGGTATCATGTAACCGCCCCCTCCCCAAAAAATACTAATATCTGCATACAATATAGTTTGACCTAATTATAAAGCAGTTATTAAATAAACCCCACCTTAAAGATGGGGTTTTAATATTAATATGATATAGTAATTCTTTACGGGATTACTTTATTTAAGGGATACTCTATAATATCCTGTGCCCCGCTACGCTTTAACTCCGGTATCAGATCCCTGGCTTGCTTTTCATCGAGAACTACCTCCAGAGCCATCCAGTCACTATCAACAAGCTGAGCAACAGTGGGGTGTTTCATGGAAGGAAGTACCGACAGTACCTGTTCCAACTTATCCTGGGGAAGATTCATTTTCAGACCGGCCTTGGAGTCAGCACGGAGCGCACCCTGGAGTAGTACCGCCATGTTTTGTAGTTTCTCCTTTTTCCAGCCATCCTCCCAGGAATCCTTATTAGCATGCAGCCTGGTGGTAGACTCCAAAACGGTAGCAATCACCCGTAGCTTGTTGGCCCTAAGGGAACTTCCAGTTTCCGTCAAATCTGCAATAGCATCCACCAGCTGGGGTACCTTTACTTCGGTGGCACCGTACGAATATTCCACCGTGGCCCTAACCCCGTTTTCCTCCAGGTAGCGGCGTGTCACGCCCACAAGTTCGGTTGCTATGCGCTTACCCTGCAGATCCTGGACAGATTTTATTTCGCTGTCCTGGGCCACAGCAATCACCAGGCGGATAGGGTTACTGGTCTGCTTGGAATAGGCCAGATCTGCCACTTCCACTACATCAGCCTGGTTTTCCATTATCCAATCCAATCCGCTGAGACCGGCGTCTAATACCCCTTCACTGACATAACGGGGTATTTCCTGTGCCCGCATGAGCACCACTTCCAACTCGGGATCATCAATAGAGGGAAAATATGAACGACCGCGCACACTTACATTGTAACCGGCCCTTTTAAACAATTGAAATGTTGATTCCTGCAAGCTTCCCTTGGGAAGGCCAAGACGTAACTGGGGCAACAAAAAGACCTCCTTCTAATTATGCTTTATTTCATCTCGTTACCTGTTTAGCGTATTAAAGAATAAATTTACTGTTACAGTATAAACCTGACCATCTTTCTGTGTCAAGGGATTTTTTTGCAGCCTTCCCATTTCAACAACTTTTGCCTATAATATAAAGAAAAAAGCATACATATGGCAAGGTATAGTTTCCCACAGTATAACAAATACCGAAGGGAGTGTAGGCGGTGAACCGTTATCAACTCATAATTATTAAAATAAGCCGTTTTCACATATTTTTTAATTTCTTTGTAAATGACATTTTAGCTAATACAGACGGCTACATCTGCCTGGAGACAAAAGACTTCGATCAATTTTACAAAGACCTTTTTAAGTCTTCCCGGGGTCAATGCATTAAGGCTTATAGCACTAATCCTCCTGCGGAATTCTACTCTTAAAATTTTTCTCTCCCCGAGCATAATTCTGCCAGATTCGTTAAAAATTATAGGCTAGGGTTATGAGCTAAATTTTAGGGGGGAAAAGACATACTTTATCACCGGAGTCGAAAAGAGTCTTTAGCTAAAAGAGGTTTTTGGGCTGTGGCCATAGCCTTAAGCCTGGTTACCTTTAGCCCCAGTGCCCTGGCGGCGGATAAAGGTCATAATAACGTGATAGTTTACTGGACAAACGGTGATCAACTAAAAGCGGTCACCTTAACGTGCTTGAAAGATCCACCAGCACCGGTAGGCATTGTAGCTGTCCCCGTATATGCCTCTATTGACGAAAATAACGCTTTGATTACGGTAGAGGATTATTATCATCAAAATGGAAGGCCGGCACTAACCAGGCATTTAGAAAAATTGTTCGGCATCCCCATCGACAGTTACGTACATGTGGAACAAGACACCCTGGAGAGGTTTAGCGATATACTGGGTCCGCTTAGGCTGGGTCAAACAAACACCTCACTGGCAGAGATTTTCGAAGGTACCTATGTGGATAAACCGGTAAATCTGCAGTGGGAAATACGTTCTTTAGCCGGCAGTATGCTTACGCCGTCCGTTATCCTAAAAATTCCAAAACTGGTATGGGTTTATACCACGGAAATCGAAAGTAATTTACAGGTTGACCACGTACTGGCACTGCACGGGATAATCCGGGGCTGGGGCCCAGAAATACTGCAAAAGCAGAGAGTGCCGGGACAGGACTGTAAGATCGGCAACAGAAAATATCGTGTAGTTCCGCCGGGTGCCTGGTCCCAAACCCTGCAGGCTGTCACCACCCCGGAGAAAAGACTGCGAGCGGCAAAATAATAGCTTAAATTAACTAGGGGAACCCTCAAAATGGGTTCCCTTTAGTTTATGAAAGATACTTTTTTCAGCAACTATATGGATAATTAGGCAAAATTAATCTCTGTTTTAAAAGGAAATATGTCACCAGATGGCTAATTTTAATAAAGTGACGAAGATATTACAGGAGGGAATTTAGTGGAGAATAATAACTTACTTACTCTTAATAAAAATCTGCGAGAAGAAGGCGTACTGATCAGTTTTTCCGGCAAATTCTCACAGGAAATCATTGAAGAATTAGGAGAGGCGGTAAAAAAATATTTAGAAACGGAAGACCATCCTAAAACTGATATCTTTAATGTTTTTTCAATCTTTATCGAACAAACCCAAAACATAAAGAACTATTGTGTTAGTAAAAAAGAGGCCCGTGTTTATGAACAAATTTCAAACTCATGTATTGTTGTGATCGGAAAAGCTGAAATTAGCGGGAAGTATGTTTGTTCCGGTAACCTTGTTCAAAATATTGATGTAGATAAATTGAAGCGAATAATGGATGAAATAAACGGACTGGACAAACAGGAACTAAAAAAGCTTTACAAACAAAAACTCAAACAGGACATTACGCCTACAAGTAAAAGTGCCGGGCTGGGTATAGTTGATATCGCCAGAAAGTCAAGCTCGCCACTGGAATTTTCTCTGGAGAAACTCGATGAACTATATTCTTTCTTTACTTTAAAGGCAACTATATAGAAAGCTAATTGGAGGAAAGATAATGCAAAAACTAATTATCGAAGGCTCAAAAAGTACGCCCGAAATCAACTTTGATCCGGAATGTAATATTTTATCTATAAAAGGGCAATCTTACCCCGAAAATGCATTTAAATTTTATGAATCCATTTTTAGCTGGGTTGATGAATATATGCAAAAATTAACAACCGAGGTCAGTGTTAAAATAGACTTTACCCTTCCTTACATTAATACCAGCAGCTCTAAGTGTATTATGATGTTGCTGGAAAAATTCGATGAAGCCTTTTTGGCGGGCAAAAATATTATCCTTTTCTGGTATTACGATTTGGAAAATGAAAGCGAATTGGAATGTGCCGAAGAATTTACAGAAGATTTAAACCTGCCTTTTAATATTGTAACTCGGTAAATGAGTTTAAGGTATATGGAACGGAGACTTATATAAATGAAATTAAAGACGGAACAAGAAAAGAACGTACCAAGAATCCAGGGTATAGGACCTGATTACGATATTATAAAGGTAATTGCTTTTGCGAGTATGATCATTATTCTTTCCATAATCCTGGTGGGAACGATTGTTTACATAATCACCAAGAATGAAGTTGTTGATAAGCTCAAAAACCAAGATCTGGTTAGCATAGCCGAATCTATTTCCTATAGAATCGACAGCCGTGTTGAACGGGCCAAAGAAGTGTCTTTGGTACTGGCAAATGACCCACAAATCATAGAATGGGTTTCCAGCGGAGAGAGCGACCCATTGCAAAAGGATTATGCCCTTCAGAAAATAAACAACCTGGTAAGCTTGGTAACCGACTTTGACTATTCCAATTCTTTTATCGTTAGCGCCACAACAAACCACTATTGGGATGAAAAGGGTAATATAATCGATACCTTGAGTGAAAGCGACCCCGATGACGACTGGTTTTTCAACACCCTTTCTGCCGGGGAGCGAGTATCCGTACAGTTTGACTATAACGAGGAAAGAAAAGGAACTTTTGTGTTTGTCGACGCCTTGATTGGTGAGACAAGTAGCCCTCTTGGCGTTACCGGAGTGGGATTAGGCCTACATGGGCTTTCTCGCGAATTTCAGGAATTCAAGTATGGTGACCAAAGCGATCTTTGGTTAGTTGACCCCCAAGGCGAAATATACCTATCAGATAAGGTAGAATATAATGGAAAGAACATTGATGAACTATTGCCCGAGGAAGCAAGCCTAAATGTTATAAAGCATATGAACGGCCATAACATAAAACATTACGCACTGGAGTATCGAAACAGCGACCAGGGATTAACCGACTTAATAGTCCACCCCTTATCCTCTACCCAGTGGTCCATATTGTTCCAGATACCCCGGGATGAATCAATTGGCTTTCTAAATACCATAAAACTAAATACCTTATTCGCATCACTCATTACACTTATTTCAATCACTTTCTTTTTCTACTTTGTGTCCCATAGATTGGTTAACCCGTATAAAAAAGCGATGGAGTTAAACCAGGAACTTGAAGAGAAAGTTCTGGAAAGAACTCAAGAACTACAGGAAAAAAATGCCAAGATAACAGATAGTATTGAATACGCACAAAGAATACAACAATCCATTTTACCACCGGACGATACCTTGGAAGGAATATTTTGGGATTACTTTTTAATCTGGCAACCAACCGATACTGTGGGTGGTGACTTCTATTGGGTAAAAGAATTCGATGACGGCTTCTTTGTTGCAATAGGCGATTGTACCGGTCATGGAGTTCCCGGAGCGCTAATGAGCATGATTTCAGTATCTATTTTAAACCAGGTAGTAAAAGACACTAAGGACCCCCCTTCCTTAATCCTGAAAAAACTAAATCTATTAGTCAAACAGACTTTAAAACAAGAAAGCGGTGATTCTTTAACCGACGATGGACTGGATATGGGATTATGTTTCATTGACAAGGAAAATAACATTTCCTTTGCAGGGGCCAGGGCTTCCCTCTATATTAAAAATGACCGGGATTTAAGGGTTATCAAAGGAGACAAGCAGAGTTTGGGCTACACCAGAACAAACCCGGACTATTCCTTTACAGATACTATCTTGAACGTGAACAGCAACGATCTGTTTTACATGACTACAGATGGCTATATTGATCAAAACGGAGGACCCAAAGGTTACAGCTTTGGTAAAACAAAATTCATGCAGCTAATTGATGATTGCTATAAAAAACCCCTCTCTGAACAGAGAAAAATATTCCATCAAGCAATCCATGATTATATGGGTAATGAACCACAGCGAGATGATATAACAGTAATGGGGTTTAAGATTTTTAAAGAATAAGGAAAGGCGGTTGTGCTTTGGGGAATAACCAGGATAACAAACTGCTATTTGGCCAGGAAGAAAAAATTGTTCGATTGTGCAAGGCCGAAATGGAAAGCGGGGAGTTTGAGGGTAACCCACTACTGCCCAAATACCAAAAACTTGTTCGTAATTATGAAAGGTTATTAAAATTCACAAAGAAGATAGTGAAAATTGCTGATACCCAGGGCAATGTTTTAAAAAAGCGGGAGTATAAGATAAAGAGTTTATTAGATAATTCCAGTCAAGGGTTTTTAACCTTTGGTGCTGATCTACTGGTCGATGAAGAATACAGTGCTGAATGCACCAGTATATTTGGTCAAAAGATAAGAAAAGAACATATCTCTTCATTACTAAGCAATGATCCAGGTGCACAGCAAAAATACATTGATGTATTTAAATCCATATTTAAGGAGCTAAATGAAGGTAGTTTAGCACACTTACCCTCTAATATTAATATTCACAACCGCCATATTGATGTTAAATATAAATTAATCAACCGTATGGATGATGAATATGCTATTTTGGTGATTCTCACTGATGTAACGGAAAAAACAATCACGGAAGCCCAAATCAAATATCTAAGCGAACATGATTGTTTGACTTGCTTATATAACAGGTCTTATATTGACAAAATTATTCCCCAGATCATTGCCCCGTCCAAATTACCGTTAAGTGTTGTTTTAGCGGACATGAATGCCCTTAAATTAACCAATGACGTGTTCGGCCATCAAAAGGGTGATCAGCTGATAGTAAAGGTGGCCCAAATATTAAAAAAATGCTGCCGTGAAACAGATATTGTTTCCCGTTGGGGTGGCGACGAATTTCTACTATTGCTTCCCAATACTGATTCCTATGCATGCCTGCAAATTGTAGAGTCCATAAATAAGGCATGCCTGGAAACTGAGCAAGAGATAGTTGACATAAGTGTTTCCATGGGAACAGCCACCATGGAAACTCCCAACGCTAATATTACTGAATTATTTGCCGTAGCAGAAAACAGAATGTATAAAAATAAGCTCCTGGACAATAAGACAGTACGAAAAAACATCATCAGCAAAATAGAAACAGTCTTGGAGTCAAACGGAATCATCCCGTCGGATCATATAAGAAGAATGAAGAGTATAGTTGTGAAATTTGCCGGGGTATTAGGTTTCCCGGAAGAATCCATGGAAACACAAAATCTCATCTTGTTGGCCTCGTTGCATGATGCAGGAAAAATAGCTATTCCTCAAGATCTATTAAAAAAACAAGGTCAATTAACGTCTGATGAATGGGAGATTATAAAGAGTTACTCTGAAATTGGCTATCGAATGGCACAGTCCATTGGAGAGCCGGGTGTGGCTGAAGCGATGCTGGCCTTACGGGAGAGGTGGGATGGCACCGGTTATCCCACCGGCCTAAAGGGTGAGCAGATACCGTATCTTTCCAGGGTTTTTTCAATTTTAGAAGTTTACGACGTGATAACCAGTGACCGTGCTTTTCAAAGTGCTTTAAGTCCAAGAGAAGCCCGGGATGAGATTCAAAAACAAAGCGGATCACAATTTGACCCCACATTAACCCAAATATTCTTAGAAAATCTTGAGCATGTTTTGGCCCCGGAAAAAAAGGATAAAGCCTCCGTTGTTTAACGGAGCCTATCCTTTTTCCATAAATCAATAAATCTTCTCCCCCCCCTCATCCTCCCGGTCATTATTAACCTGGTGATGAAAAATTGCTCCCAGATCATCGGTATCAAAACCACCGGGACGCACATTCAGTTCACTGATTACTTCTTTGACACCCCGCGCTTTTGCTGCCGCGTTAATGGCGGCATGCTCCTCTTCAGGGCTATCCACATGGCCCCGGAGATACGCCCGCCCCTTAGCTGCTTTCACTCCCACGTGTCGTATATTGACCTGGGGATCGGCCTGCAGTTCTTCCGACACTTCCATGGCCACCCCGGAATCGGTAATAGCACCGTCAGTACAAACTGTGGTACCATTTTCCACCGCCTTCACGCCATCCATATCGGTAATTGCTTCAACCGCGCGATTACCATCCGCAAGTGTATCAACAATACCTGAAAGCTGTACTTTTCCACCGTGCACGTCCACTTCCAGGCCATAACCTTTAAACTCCTTGTGGGAATCCAGCATGGACTGTATTTCTTCTCTTAATTTGCGGTCCTTGTCTTGAGACACAAGATGCACTCCTTTCTGTTACTTGCATTCATTATTCCCGGGCCAAAGTAATTATATTGCTTTTTGCGGACAGGCACTTTTTCGGTATAGTTTCTTAAATCGTAATGATAAAGCCGCCTTTCCCAGGCGGCTTTAATCAAAAATTTCCAGCTCAAAGTGAAAGTGTAATAAAAGCATTGCCAGGATTAGTTTCCCCAACAACCATAGAATTTTATTCCGACCGAACCCTTGCACCACACCCAGGCAAAAACCCGCCAGAAACCAAAGAGAAAGCGCCAGCCCCAGTAAACCGGTAATAAGGGAAAGAAGTGCAGTCATATTAAACACCCCCTGCTCATATATATGCAGGGATGTACGCATTTAGGACAGGCGGTTTTTATTCTTGGGGTTTTTGACAGGATCGCTTAAAAGTCTTTTGCATGTCGTAGCTTTGGGGTATTTTTTTTAGACAGGATTAACAGGATTGACAGGATTTTTTGCTTTGCTTATATTTCGATGTTATTCCTTTGTATACAAATTTTTATTAACAAAGCTATTGGGCGTTTTATTTTTTATAATAATTCATTTTATTAGCTTTATGTATTAGTATAGCCACTAACCTTCTTTATACCTCTTCTTTAATACTTTATCCTGCAAATCCTGTAATCCTGTCTAATGTTTTCTGTCTTTTCTTTTTTTGTTTCTAATCTCTATTTCGTTAATCCCGTCTAAAAGAGACCCTTAAGTCATGACACTCATATTTTTGGTTATAATCCCTGCTCCCAACAAAAAAGCCGCCCTGTCAGGCGGCTTTTATCTCTACTTTACCACTATATTAACCAGTTTTTTCGGTACGGCAATAACTTTGACTACATTTTTTCCTTCTATTAACTCCTGCACCTTGGGCTGCCCCATGACCAATTCCTTCATCGCCTCGGGGTCCATTTCCGCCGGAATTAACATCCTGTCGCGCACCTTACCGTTGACCTGGACCACAATAGTTATTTCTTCCTCCACAATGGCATCCTTGTCATACTGCGGCCAGGACTGCATGTGAACGCTCTCGGTATTACCGATGGCTTCCCATAATTCTTCAGTAACATGAGGCGCAAAGGGAGCAAGCAGAACCAATATGGTTTCAATGCCCTCGCGCATTACTGCCGGGTCACGGTCGCTTGCCGGGACATCCTTATACTGGTACATAGCGTTTACCAGTTCCATGACAGCGCTCACCGCTGTGTTGAAGTTAAACCGCTGTGAAATATCCTCGGTAACCTTCTTGATAGTATAGTGGGTGATACGGCGCATTTCCCGGTTCACACCCACCAGTTCTCCTTCCGGCCGGGAAGGGGCGTCCTGCAGAGACTCACTAACCGCTGCCACCAGCCGCCACACACGGTTCAGGAACCGGTAGCAGCCCTCCACTCCCTGGTCACTCCACTCCAGATCGCGCTCGGGGGGTGCGGCAAACAAAATAAACATCCTGGCTGTATCAGCACCATACCTGGCAATAATTTCTTCAGGGCTCACCACGTTACCCTTAGACTTACTCATTTTTGCCCCGTCTTTAAGCACCATGCCCTGTGTAAGCAGGTTTTCAAAGGGCTCTTCATTTTTACAATATCCCTGGTCATAGAAAACCTTGGTGAAAAAACGGCTGTATAAAAGGTGCAAAATAGCGTGCTCTACGCCACCTATATATTGGTCCACCGGCAACCAGTGCTCTACCTGCTTCTCCCCCCAGGCGTTTTCTTCATCCCTGGGGCTGGTATAACGGTAGTAATACCAGGAAGAACACATAAAGGTGTCCATGGTATCGGTCTCACGCCGAGCCTTTTCACCACATTGGGGACAAGTAGTATTCATGAAATCCTCACACTCAGTGAGGGGGTTTTTGCCTACCTGCTTAAGCTCCACATCCAGGGGCAGCGTAACCGGCAGCTCTTCCTCCGGTACCGGGACCACCCCGCACCGGTCACAATAAACCATGGGAATGGGAGCGCCCCAGTAACGCTGGCGGGATATAAGCCAATCCCGCAGCCGGTAATTGATCTGTCCACTGCCCCAACTATTTTCTTCCAGGTAATTAATAACTTTTTTGATGCCCTGCCTGTTGGGAGTGCCGTCAAAGTGCCCCGAATTTACCATTAAACCGTCTTCCGTATAAGCCTCGCTCATGGTTTCAGACTGTAGTTCCTGTCCTTCAGGCTGGATAACCACCCGTAGGGGCAGGCCGTACTTACGGGCAAATTCAAAGTCGCGCTGGTCGTGGGCAGGTACACCCATCACCGCTCCGGTACCGTATTCCATAAGCACATAGTTACCCACTAAAATAGGTACCTTTTCACCGTTTACCGGGTTTATACAGTAGGCACCTGTAGGAAGCCCTATTTTTTCAGCTTCGGTGGAAGTACGGTCCAATTCGCTCAAGTCACGTACCTGGTTTACAAATTCACGCACCTTTTCAGCCTCCGGCTTACCCTCAATCATCTTTTCCACCAGAGGATGTTCCGGAGCCAACACCATATAAGTAACACCGTAAATGGTATCCGGGCGAGTGGTGAACACCTTCATATCATCACCGGTTTCGGCTTGAAATACTATTTCCGACCCCTCACTGCGCCCGATCCAATTTTCCTGCATTATCTTTACCTTTTCCGGCCAGCCTTCCAGTTTTTTTAGGTCGGCCAGCAGGCGGTCAGCATAGTCAGTTATCTTAAAAAACCACTGGTTCAGTTCCCGCCTTTGCACCACAGTGCTGCAGCGCTCACATTCGCCCTCTTTAACCTGCTCATTAGCCAGTACAGTGGCGCAGGAGGGGCACCAGTTAACGGCAGCCTTTTTCTTGTAAGCCAATCCTTTTTTATAAAGTTCGAGGAAAAGCCACTGGGTCCATTTGTAATATCCCGGGTGACAGGTGGCCACTTCCCTGTTCCAGTCATAGCTCAAACCCAGCTGTTTAAGCTGTGAGCGCATGGCATCAATATTATCCCGGGTCCACTCTGCGGGGTGCAGGCCGCCGTGTTTAATGGCAGCATTCTCAGCCGGAAGACCGAAGGCATCCCAGCCCATGGGGTGCAGCACATGATATCCGTGCATGCTCTTAAAACGGGCCACAACATCGCCTATGGAGTAATTGCGCACATGCCCCATGTGTAATTTTCCTGACGGGTATGGGAACATTTCCAGGCAATAGTATTTGGGCTTGTCACTAAAATCAGGCACCGAATAGATATCTTTTGCTTCCCATTGGGCCTGCCATTTTTGTTCAATTGATTTAAAATCGTAACGTTCCTTCACAATCCTTCCCGGTCCTATCCACGATAAGATAAAACCGGTTGGACACCTCCTTCAATTTTGGTAGCAAATTTAAGTAAAAAATTTTTTAGACGGGATTAACAGGATCAATGGGATTTTATCTATGCGCATTAACGTTTATTCAGCGTTCATAAGCTAATGCCATTTATGTATCAACACTTATCATGTAATGACATTAAAACAATAAATTTTTTTATAAATAGACGCACAAAAAACCTTATCTGCCCAAATAGTAAGGCCACTCACTCTAAGCTCCCATAATTGCGCCATCCCATAAATCCCATTAATCCCGTCAAAAGGTCTTAATCTTTTAATCCTGTCAAAACTCACATGAACCATATACATAAACTAGAATGAAAATTTGATTTCGTAAAAAAAATAGCAAAGATCTAAGATTGTCAATCTGAGTGCAGCGAAGAATCTGAGTATTTATGCGACTTTCAAGGTTCTTCATTTCACTTCATTCATTCAGAATGACATGAATCTGGACTTTTTCAGCAGTCCCGGACGGGTCCTCTTGTTTTCTTGCTTAAAAGTATTGTTTGGGTCTTGGCTTATGGGTCTTTTTTTCTTTGACAGGATTACAGGATTTGCAGGATGCTTTAGGGTAGTGCTTTGGGGTCTTAAAAAACTTTTTAAATTATTTGTTTTAATATTTTGGACTGGTCCCTAAGCTCTGTTTAGATGATAAAGACTTTCGATTGAGTTTTTATTTTTTAAATAATCCTGTTGATCCTGTTAATCCTGTCTAAAAAAATTGTTTGCCCCAAAGACCCACATGCAAAGCCTTTACCCCGCTTATCCCGTTAAAACTCACATGAACCATATACACAAACTAGTATGAAAATTTATATCCGCAAAAAAACATTTGGGGTCGTACTTTGCGGCCAACCAATTTTTGACAGGATTACAGGATTAATAGGATACGCAATGAAGTTTATCTGGCAATGGAATTTTTCTTTAAGAATAAGTTTTAGTGTGTTTGTAAATAAAACATTATTAGAGATAGGTTTGCAATGACGAAAGAATTATCAACGCTCTCAAAGTAATGATCCTGCTCAAAAAAATCCTGCGAATCCTGTAAATCCTGTCAGAAAACGACCCTAAAGAAATACCCCCAATGTTTTCCCAAAAGG
This sequence comes from Bacillota bacterium, assembly GCA_009711705.1. Lineage (GTDB taxonomy): Bacteria > Bacillota > Desulfotomaculia > Desulfotomaculales > VENG01 > VENG01. Next base: position 77,737 of record VENG01000008.1, on the reverse strand, counting down.
AATACCTTAAGATGTTTCCATATCAAAAAACTAAAACTAAAAGAACGCATGCAAAAATCCCATATATCCCGGGCATTTTCGTAAAAAAAACAAATCTCTCTAAAAGTAGTAAACACACGGCTTAAGGCACCGTGCATTTCCTACCCGCTTAACTGCTTAAGTTTACCATACGAGCCGCGTGCAGACAAGAAAACAAGAGAATGTGGCAGATACGACATCCGTGGTACATTTGTTACGCTGTCTCGATAAGGTGCTCAAGGCCCAGTTTTTTAATACCTTGTTCCCTGAGCTTGTATTTCTGCACCTTTCCATTGGCAGTAGTAGGATAGCTGGCCACAAACTGTACATGCCGCGGAATCTTATAGCGCGCTATCTTACCTTTACAAAAATCCTTTATTTCCTCGGCCTTTACCTGCGAACCCTCTTTTAATTGAATAAAGGCCATAACTTCTTCACCGTATTTTTCGCTGGGTACCCCCACTACCTGTACATCCTTTACATTAGGATGGGTATAAAGAAACTCTTCAACCTCCCGCGGGTAAATATTTTCTCCGCCGCGTATAATCATATCCTTGAGACGCCCGGTGATAGAGACATAACCATTCTCATCCATAACACCCAAATCGCCTGTGTGTAGCCATCCTTCCGGGTCAACTGCCGCAGCAGTTGCTTCGGGCATTTTATAATATCCTTTCATCACATTATAACCCTTGGCGCAAATTTCACCCTGCTGGCCCTGCTCAACCTCTACACCGGTTTCCGGATCCAAAATCTTGACGTCAATACCCGGTAGGGCACGACCTACGGTGGAAACCCTGATGTCCAGCGGGTCCTGCGTACGGGTCATGGTAATTCCCGGGGATGCCTCAGTCTGGCCATAAGTAATTACTATTTCACTCGCTCCCATGTGCTCTACCACTGCCTTCATAACTTCAGTGGGACAGGGTGCGCCGGCCATAATGCCGGTGCGCAAAGAGGATGTATCATAATCATTGTTTTGCATTATTTCCAGTTCGGTAATAAACATGGTGGGTACCCCGTGCAGAGCGGTGCAACGCTCCGCCTCCACCGCTTCTAATACTTTAGTGGGGTTAAAGGCCAGCATGGGTAACATTGTGCTCCCCCAGGCCACACAGGACAGCGTCCCTAGCACACAGCCAAAACAGTGAAATAGGGGCACAGGAATACACATGCGGTCCTCCGGTCCCAAATTCATACACCGTCCGATACTGATGGCATTACCCACCAGGTTATAGTGGGTCAGCATGACCCCTTTCGGAAAACCGGTGGTCCCCGAAGTATACTGCATATTAGCCACATCATCTGCGTCTAAGGACAACTGGCGGGCATGCAGTTCCTCATTAGAAACCCACTTACCCATTTCCATAAGGTCCGACCAGGAAAACATCCCGGCATGCTCCTGTTCACCGAAGAAAACCACATTCTGAAGCCGGGGAAGTTTTGCGCAATTCAAGCGGCCGGGCATAGATTCACTCAATTCCGGACACAACTCATTGATCACTTCCACAAAATCTATCTCTTTGGTTCCCTCCATAAACAGTAATGTAGTGGCATCGGATTGTTCTAAAAGATATTTAATCTCAAAGGATTTATAATGGGTATTAGCCGTTACCAATACTGCCCCCATTTTTGCTGCTGCAAATTGTAGAATGACCCATTCAGGTACATTTGTTGCCCAAATTAAAATATGTTCGCCTCTCTTAATACCCAGGGCCATAAGCCCCTTGGCCACTGCCCCGCATTGGTGCTGAAATTCACGGTAAGAATAGCGCAGGCCAAGCTCGTGATAAACCAATGCATCATTTTCCGGGTACCGATCAACAGCAGCATCCAACAGTTCACCAATAGTCATCTTACCAAAATTCATTATTCGTAACCTCCTGGGTCATACTTTATCAGGTTCAGATGGGGCTACGCGTACCCGAAGGGTGAAACCCCACCTGAACCAAATCTTCTTTATCTGGTTAAAACATTAACCACTAGAAGAGAAAAATTACACGGGTAGCACAATTAACACTCCCAAGGGGTGCATAAAAACTAAAAAAACCCCTCATCCCATGAAGGGACGAGAGGTTTATCTCGCGGTACCACCCTATTTGGTAAAGACAATACTGGTGGAGATGAGGGGGCTCGAACCCCTGGCCTCCTGAATGCCATTCAGGCGCTCTCCCAGCTGAGCTACATCCCCATATCTTTACCCGCTCACAGTGATAACGGTCACTAGCCGGCCCGGAATAATGATTTCCTCCAGGCAGCTCCAGGACGAGTTCAACAACTTGGCTGACCACCTCACACCAACCGGTGGCTCTCTGACAGTTACATTGTTTACTACTTCCCATCAAGGCTTTTCTTTGCTCATGCAACTGCACTATATTATAATTAAAACTTAAATTAATGTCAACACTACAAAATCAATTTATTAACCGTTCATGGGCATGCCCACAACCTCAGCGTCCCCCCACAGGCGTTCCAAGTTATAAAAACGGCGCTCCGACTCCTGAAATACATGAACTACCACATCACCGTAATCCAGCAAGATCCACCGCCCCTCACGAAAACCTTCTTTACGATAGGGCCTTAAACCTGCCTCTTCCAGCTTGTTCTCAATTTCTTCCGCAATGGACTTGGTATGGGTCGAAGATCTCCCGTTTAGCATGACAAAATAATCAGCAACAACGGAAACACTTCCGATGTCCAGCACCGTAACCTCATATGCTTTTTTTTCCTCGGCAGCCTCCACGGCATAACGGGCCACAGCCTGTGGATCTAGAACCAAACAGCACTCCTCCCTTAAAGGTTAAATTTGATAAATAAGTTATTATTATTCTATTCTTTCCCTACGAAAAAGTTCCTGCAGAGAATTTACACTCTTGATTCTATTGTATCCCTTAACACACCATTTCTTGCTTCACATATTTCCGGGTGCAATATAACCCCTTTTTCCAGGCTATGTCTTACACTGCGGTCCAGACAGAAAAGAAGACACCTGTCCAAATTATTAAAGGCCAGTTCCCTTAACCCTTCCACACCTGAATATTTACGCCCCGGCTCCACCTTATCCGCCACGAACAGCACTTTATCCAGCAGACCCATTTTTTGCGCTCCCGTGGTATGCAGTGTTATGGCCCTCAAGACTTTGAGGTCGGTCACACCATATTCCTTACGGGCTATCACCGCACCAACCGGCCCGTGTAAGAAGACCGGCATTTCCTTTTCTGCTTCGCCAACGACTAAGCCCTCCTGCAGCGCAAACTCGGTCAAACGATCATTCCCCAATTCTCGAGCACAGTCATGCAAAAGGGCTGCCATAGCAACTCGCTCCTTATCCAGCCCATATCTGTTCCCAAGCTTTACTGCCAAGTCCCTGGTACCCAGAGAATGCTCCAGGCGAGGGGCGCTGATACTTTGGGATAATTGTTTAAGCAGCTTTCCCTCCAAAAATAACTCTCCCCTATATTTTATAGAAAACCTATGTGAAAATCAAAAAACCCCTGCATCTAGCGGGGGCTTTTTTATACCCTTCTTGTCTACAGCCTTCTTTTTAAGCCTCATCATTGCGCGGCTTGGCCTCACTGACAGTAATCACCCGGCCTTCCAGCTCACTGCCATTCAGGGCGGCAATAATCTTTTCCGCGTCACCTTCACCGACCTCAACAAAGCCGAAGCCCCGGGATCGTCCTGTATTACGATCGGTGATTATTCTACTGTCCTGCACATCACCATAACCCGAAAAGACATCCTTTAACTCATCCGCCTTGGTGCCCCAAGGCAAATTACCCACATAAAGAGTAGTCACCATTCCCACCTCGTTCCCATTTATTATATCACTATGTTTTGCAGAAGCGGGAATAAAGATGCAAATAAAAAGATGTTACTTATATAAACCTTCTTCAAAAATATACCTTTCCACCAGCTCCGGCAAAAGGTACTTAATAGGCCTTCCCTCTGCTACCCTAGCCCGTATGTCTGTGGACGATATAGCCAGAGCCGGTACTTCCATGGTACATATTTTTTTCAAATAGTGCCGGGGCAGGCAGCTCAATGTATGTTCTAAATTCTCAAGATCGTAACCAGGCCGCGTAGCCGCTATAAACTTGCACACATTCAAAAGCTCCTCCACATTCTTCCACGTAAGAATCTCCAGCACGGCATCCGCCCCGGTGATAAAGTAAATGCTGGCCTGGGGGTGAATTTCCCGCACAGCATTCACAGTATTAATGGTATAAGAAAGGCCTTCCCGCTCCAGTTCCAGGGCGGAAATCTCAAAATGGCTGTTAGAATAAATTGCCCGTTCCACCATATGCAACCGGTGGTAAGGAGCAGTCATTTCCTTTTCAGTTTTGTGAGGAGGCCTGGCTGCAGGGATAAATATAACCCGGTCCAGATTAAATTCATACTTGGCCCCCTCCGCGGCCACCAGGTGCCCATAATGAATAGGATCAAAGGTGCCCCCCATAATAGCCAGCCTTTTTATGCCATCAGCCTTCATCCACGGCTCCATAACTTCCCCCATTGTAGAAAAGTTTACATACTCGGCTTTAATTCTACAGGATAAGGGGCGTTTTGTTAACTGTTAATTTTAAATTATCTTAATCTTGGCTGCGTTTCTTTAGAGGTATTACATTACCCTTAATCTTTACCCCGTTTTCGTCAGCACTTCCGGCCGGCACCGGGGTAACCTCCGATAAATCAGCCCCACAATAAGGGCACATCCATTCCCCTCTCCCGGCGGAAGAATAGGAATTTCCCTTACAATTGGGGCAAGTCTTTTGGTACAAGAGAACCATCCCCTAAAATCATACTATTTGAAAGGCAACTTACATAAATACCGCGGACAACAAGAGTCCCCGCCATAATTGGTAGCAGGGATTATCTTTGTAGATAAAATATGGAAAAACACTTAAAGCTGAGAACAATCAAATTCTATTTGTCCGCGGTCTAGAGGCTAATATGTAGTAATTAATATGTGTCCGCAGAGCATGCACATCCAAAGTTTAACTACATCCTCACTGCAGTAATCCATACCCAGAATCTCTGGTAGTTTTTGCGGTTCTTTACATCCTGCATACTCCATTTTGGGGCCACAATTTTGACATAACACCATGTAACCCTCCTAAACTATATATGGCATAACCGCCACCAGCATGGTATTACCAATCCCGTGCATTATAACCGGGCCGGTCAAACTCCCGGTGCGCTGGTAAAAGTACCCCAACACAAGACCTACCGCGAAAGTGAAAAAGAGCTCCAAATGGGACCGCCAGGTTAAGTGCATCACCCCAAATAAAGCCGCCTGTAAAAATATTCCCCCGTGACACCCGAAAATTTTGATTAAGTCCCTTTGAATAATCCGGCGGAAAAGGACTTCCTCTGCCAAGCCCACAAAAAACAGCATATAGAAAAAATCCCGCAGGAGATAAGCCACGGAAAAATCAGGATGCATGGGCTCCACATTGATAACAAAATACTCAATTATGCCTGCCTGGACCCCCAAGACTACCCCTAAGAGAATGGCAGGCAGCACATTTTCCCGCTTAAATCCCAAATCATCTAATTGTATCCCTCGCTGATATATATGCCATGCACACAAAGCTATAATTATGCTGTATACTGCGGGAAGGCGAACTTCCGTAGCTAGAAAAAACCATGGAAGCGACGAAGTAAATAAAATGTAAAGCGGTATCAAAGTGAGGCTTTCTGAAGCGTTAATATGATCCTGGTCTACTTTAAATACAGAAATAATTAAATATATCAAAATAGCCAAAAACAGCGATAATACTATACCCAGAGCGACATCGCGAAAGGCAAAAATCCATTCACAAGCAGTGATGGCCATCAGTATGGTCAGGATAAAGATATGCCCGTTCTTTAAAGGTATAGACAGGGTAAAACCATAACCACCCCGTAAAACCATATGTTCCGGGGAAGCAGACATCTCTGCCGTAGAAGACTTCATATTTACGGCCAGATACAAAAGAAAAAGCAATGCCAGTGAAAGGGCAATGCCCCACAATTTGTTGTAAACAGCAAAAACTCCTCCACAGGCAATGCCAACTAGAATAACTCCCGGGGCTAAAGCCATATTGCCTTGAATTATTCTACTTATTGAAGAACTCTTTACCCCGGGTACCGTCCTCGCGGGTATTTCCATTAACTCCACCCTTTCTTTATGCAGCTAAGATCATAGTCACTTTTGTAAAGACTATACCCAGGAAAATGGTAAACAAGATCCAAGTAACCGTACTAAACCTTACTCTTAGTTTTAAAAGAGACAACCGCCCGCCATCTGCGGCAATCAAAGGCTCGGTAAGCTCCAGGAAAATTAGCAGTGCTATAAGCACCAGTGAACAGAAAAGACCCACATTGAGCCCCTCATTTGCCGCAAAAGTAGTATCATAATAAGGCGCACTAGTCATAAAACTCATAACCGAAGTGGAGAAAGAAGCAAAGGACATAAAACTGCAGAATACCTGCGGCGGGTAAGCAGGCACCGAGGCATTCTTCTCAAAATCACCGAAAGACGTGTGCATACGGACGGCATAGTTTTGCTGTTCTCCCACCTTCAGGTTATTTTTAGATGTATACTGGTATTTCGTTCCGGAGAAAGCGGCCAGTGTAACCTGTCCGGACTGTACTTTGCTGCCGTTGCAATAAAATGAATAACTCACTTGCTGTTCGGAAGGTAGAGGGTTATTCAAGGAAAAGAGCGCTATCACCGGATCACCCTCTTTAGGGGCTTCAGGCAGCACTGTCAAAGTTACCGGCGACGATGAATAATATATTCCCAGCAAAAAAACACCGGCCAAAAAAATTCCTACCCACAGTATTAATACCTTAAACTTGTAACTGCTTACTTTATCTCCCATGTTTTTAACCACCCAATCAATCAATTAAATAAATAGGTATCCGATGCAATCAGTTTGGAATCCGCCCGATTATAAACCGAAAAAGAAACCCCGCCTGCATCTTTCCGAGGAATAAAACTGTACTTGTACTTACACCCCCCGTGCACCACCAGATCATGCCTGTCAACCTCTCTGCCGTCACTTGTAATTACTACCGTATATCCCTTCTTTCTTTCTTCGTCATTGAGCATATTAAATTGTAAAACCCAGCCGTTGCCGGTTTTTATTAACTCAGCTTTTCGAATTTCGGTATAGTTTTTTTCTGCCTGCGGGACATAATAAACCATTGCCATAAGCAGCGATGCCAGAACAACCATAGACAATATATAAATCCATTTCATCTTGATCTGCTTAATTATCTTTAACATACCGCAGCTTTTCTCCTAAAACCCATATAAATGCCAGCACAGGACGCTACAACAAAAAATGCGGCCATGACAGAAGAAAATTCAGGGATGGCTGTCTCCTCAACATAAAAAACACAATTAGCAATTTCCTCATAGTCCCCGCCGTCAGATGCTCGCATAAGTAGAAGGGCATGCCATTCACCCGCCACGCCGTACTCTGTGTTTTGATATTCACTCAACTGCAAACTACTTTTGTCGATCTTTCCTTCAGCTATATTAGCAAAAGTGTCGGTGCGAACTTCGTCTCCATTTGGGTTAAAGTAAATAACCTTATAATCACGATTACTCCTAAGGTTACTCCCTTCCATGTATACAGTGTTAGAGTCCCCGGAAAAAGAACTGCTTTGCACAGTACGCTCAGAATCAGAATAAGAATTCCAGGAAATCGATTCACTCCTGCTACTGCCACCGCCCCCACCACCGGTACGCCGTCCTAGAATAAGGATACCTATATCTTGCGTGGCGCTTAGACCAATTTCAACTTCTTCAGCAACCACTTCCGGTTCTTCATCTTCGTGGCCTGGTTCTTGCGCACGCGCAGCATAGAACCGGTTCCGGGGTACTACCAAAGTAAAATGGCCTTCTTCGATGGTAGTAGTAATAAAAGTGGGATTGGTGGTTAACATCACTGTGGCACCCTCAATTCCTCTTCCCCATCTGTCCCTCAAGATTCCAGTGACCACAACACCGACTTCTAAAGTAAAATCAGTAGTACTGATCTTATTTTCAACTACTGCGATATCACATTTGTAAGCAACTTCCCTATCTGTAGTAGCGGTTATATCGTAGTCCCCCGGCTCTAATTCTAATTTATAACGACCCTCAGCTTCAGTTTTGGTTTTCACCAGCACCTCGTGGCTGTTAGCCTTAAAGACCTTTATGGTTACCTCACCCACCGGTTTATTTTCCAGCCATACCGTACCTTCAACAGCACTCTCCACAGACATTAGTTTTAAGGCGCGGTCAAGGGAAACTATTGCCTCCGCCCTAGTAATACTCCTGGCACCCCTAAAAGTAGCGTCAGGGAATCCGGCCATCAATCCATTCGCGGCTGCAGTTCCGACGCTATCTCTGGCCCAACCCGAAATCTCATCTGAATCGGTAAAATTCCTTAGTTCTGCGGTGGATGGTTTTAAATTCAGCAATCGGGCCAGGACACTGGCTGCTTCCTGGCGTGAGATTGGTTTCTTTGGCCTGAAGGAGCCATCAGGGTAACCATTTATATATCCGGCCGCATTAGCTACACCAACTTCTTGGTTATACCAATCACCGGCACTTACGTCGCTAAAGTCAATACCTGTACCGGCATTCTTAATGCCGAAGGCCCGGTTGGCCAGGGCCACGAACTCAGCTCTGGAGACCTCTTGATCAGGCCTGAATGTGCCATCGGGATACCCGCTCACAAGGCCCTTGTTCACCCATTCTTCAATGGACTTCTGTGCCCAGTGCCCATTAATATCGGAAGGTTTGGCAGAAGCTGTGGCTGAAAAAAGCACCATCATCAACACGGCCATTACCAAAACAGCAGTGGCCTTTCTTCCCAATTTCATTTCACACCCCCTCTGGATCAATAGTAAAAATATTTCCAGTACATCAAAGCAAAATATACCATAAATCCGGCAATAAAAAATCAACCACGGGGATGATTTGCCACCACCGATTATTCCTTTGCCGCTCCTTCACTCATCCTTTCGTATGATGCGGCGTAAATACATTTAATTATTGTGTTGTACCGTTTTCTTTTCACCCTTTCCGTAAAACTTAACCAAGAAACAAAGTAATATAAGCCCACCCGCTATTTCCGGCACAAAAACCAGAGGATTACTCAAAAGATTGTTTAACCACAACTGCATCCAGCCCTCCGGATTTCCCTTGGGAAAACTCCAGCCATATAGCGGCCAAAAAAGGTTTGCCGGGGAAAACCACATGCCGTCCAAAACATAGTGTGCGGCAACGCCACCACCTATCACCAGCAACCCGGGCCTGTTCAACTTCCGTTGCAAGATTACTCCGGCAGTAAAAAGCACCAGCAGGAAAGCAAGGGTATGACTGTAAATACGGCCATTACCCAGTGACTCCCGCAGGATAAGCCCGCCCAAAGGTTTATCTATAATATCCGGCAATACGGCACCCAGCAAAACCAGCCTGTAATCCACGGCATTTGCATAGTTTTCCAAACCACGCCATTTCCAAAACCGCACCAAACAGCAGGAGGCCCCAAGGGTAATCCCCACATGAGCTAAAAGCAGCATAAATACCCCTCATCTTTAAAACTAGGACACATTATATATACATTTACATTGACAAACTTATACTTATCGCTGTGCAATAATCTTTGAGCCTAACTTGACAAAAGGTCATTATTTAGAAGGATATTCCTCCTTTGCCATCTAATAGATTGATAACGACTACCATACAGGAGAATGCTGATGAAAAAAAGACTATTGATCTATTTCACGCTTAGCGGGTTAGCCAGTGTATGGCTGCTGCGGGACAACTTCTCACAGCTATCAAATGCCATTTCCTATGATTACATAATCGGCCAGCACAACGCCGCCCCCTGGGGTGTACTAACCCTTTGCATACTCTGGATTGTACTAAAGCGCAAAGAAATCGCGACAAAAATGGAGCTAAACAATAATCCTCTTTTCTTTGCAGCAGGAGCTGTTTTAATGTTGACAGCCTTCTGCGTTCCCAATGCCATCAATTACCTGGTAATAAAACTTTTCCTTACCTGGTTGGGATTTTTCGTGATGATGTTTGGCCGGGGCGCGGTAATCCCCGGTATATTGTTTGCTGCTTATGCTTTTACCATTGTCTTTCCCCTGCTGGTGAATAAATTTGCAGATGCCCCGTACGCCATGGGCTCAGTCATTCCGGCCACATGGCTGGCCAATCTGGTTGGCATACCCGTAAATAACACCGGCCAGATATTGAGTTTTCCTAATCCAACCGGGGAAACCATATCCGTACTGGTATCCAGCGCCTGTGCGGGACCGGCCACCATGGCTGTTTTTATTGCCATATTCACCCTGATGATGCTGGATGTACAAATAGAACGGTCCCGTGCAGTGCCGCTATTGCTATTCGGCATAGCCGGGACCTGGCTGCAAAACATTATTCGTATCGTCATAATTGCCGCCTCCGGGCATCTGGCCGGGAAAGATGCCCTTTGGGATGCTCATTTCTGGACCATTTATGTGTTGTTTCCCCTATGGTACCTGGCATTTGTCACCGTGTATTTTCTTGTGGCCGGCAAACATTCCCGGCGGGCTGTGGGACATCCTCCCTCAGGTTAATTCTGTGCACCCGGCCTGCTTCAAGGCCTGTACAACCTGTTTTATCTTCCCACCATGGACACACGTACCGAATGGTTTTATGTCCATTAGGCTACCTCCAAATCATTCATACCCGTCACTTCTCGCATGTTACCACAAAAACCGTTTTTTTCCATCCTACACCGGTATGATTAAAGGTAATATTAAACTTAAAATAGAAGGAGAATCGGAGGGGTTATTGCCTCTTAGCCGTTTTTCTGCTAATGTAGAAGTCCGGAAACAGTAGGGGAATAATACACAAAGTATGACGTATATGAGAATAGTATTAATACATACACTAACTCGGAAATAATTTTGGAAAGGGAAATTAATTGGGGGCTTTTTGAAATGAAGCGCTTTAAGACACTGCTGTTGTTTTTTGTCTACCTGTTCATAGCGCTAACTATTTATTTTGGGGTTACATTTGTGCCTAAAATGGAAACCAAAAGAACCAGGATGGAACAACAGAACTACTTTTTAGGCCTGCAAACCGGTTTAATATCCAGCCCTACAGAAAAAGTCATTACCCGGAATTGCAAATCATTTATCACTGAACTAGAAAGTGGTTTCAGACAGGAATTGACCCGCATGGCAACCAATGCATACCGGGAATACCAGACCTTAAAAGCTGAGAATCCTGAGACATCTCCCTATTCCCTGGCGGGAAAGTATATGAGAAAAGTAAGACTCCTGGAAGAAAAATACGACTCCCGGTTTGAAGATTATATAGATGGAATGGAACGGAAATTTAAATCCAAGTCCTTATCCATAGAATTGGTGGATCATGCCCGATATGCATACCACACCCAAAAGAGGAATATTAAACAGGAATTCTACAATAAAGGGAAAAAGCTGGTGGAGAATAATTAGTATCATCGCATACTACTCAAGCATTACTGTTAATGCTTGGATTCTAACTATATGAATCCCTCACCAAGGGTTCCTGTGCATCCTCAGATGCATCTTGCAAAATAAAACGTATTAACTTTTTTAGAGTCTTTGGATAACATTTAAAATTTCTCATAAAGACCCCCTCGCACATAATCCTAAAAGCATACCAAGTCCATAACTAATATATTGAACCGGCAACAGGTAAGCCGTACGTAAAGCATAAACATTTCTTTGCCTCCAAAGAACTTGCACAATGACTGTACATATAACCAAGACGTAAGCAACTAAGAAAAAGAAATACCAACTAATAAAATAATTTGACAATACCATAGGCATTAACGTAACCAGGTAAATAACCAATGCCGGTGGGAGACAAACAAACCACCGTATCAACCGCTTATGCTTTCTGGATATCTTTGCCATTGCAAAGCCCCAAAAAAACATTTTCCTCCCCAGCGCCCTGGTTGTTGCTACCCTATGGTGCCATACTATTGCCGCAGGATTGTACAAAAACTTATATCCATCGCGCCGCAGCCGGTAATTGAGTTCAGCATCCTCACCATAGCTAAAACCATTATCATATAGATAATTTAATAATACTTTCCTGCGATAAATAGCATTGCAATTTGGTGCCGATGTGACATACTCAACATGATCAAATAGATAGCTTTGTGGCGATCCCCCACTCCCCAATAACGTCTGTTGCATATATGCGATAGTTTTAGCCACCGGTGGATCGTTATCCATAATCAAATTGGGACCTGTAACGGCCACAACACTATGCGGACTCTTGTCCAGCAAATCCACCTGTCTCGAAAGCCATTGCGTATCAGCGTAACAATCGGCATCAATAAAAGCTACATATTTACCTCTTGCCAAACGCACACCCATATTTCGCTGGTGCCCTAAAGTACCATAATTATCAACAACCAACTTTAAAGGGTATTCCCTGGCAATTTCTTGTGTGCGATCACAAGAGCCAGCATCAACTAAAATAACCTCATAATCTCCGCTATGAAACTGCTGAGCAAATATTGAATCTAAGCAGCTACTAATACACTTTTCTTCATTTTTTGTTACAACTACAACGGATAACTTAAAGTCTATATTCATGATTCCTCCCAATAGGATTAACCTAGCCATAACCAAGATTTAAGTAGTGCTGGTACCATATTAGCTCCAGCTTTAAAAGCCAACTTATAGTACAATTAGTTGACCATTATCTCGCCCTCCTCAAAAATTTCAATCCCCGCCAGTAAAGAATAGTTAAACCGGGACTTTTCAGAATAAATCTCAAAAACATAGTTTTCCCTCTTTTCAAAGTCATTCGTGATGCATCAGTGCCCAAGGACCTTAGTTCACAGCGATATCTGATTATCGATCGTACTACAATTAAGCCTTGAGCAATTAAACCTAACATACGTGCCCGGGGACCGCCAAAACTACACGGAACAGGTATATCTTTAATCATAAGCTTATTCTCTATGGCTTTTGCTAAAATCTCAATACTAATTCCCATTCCCTTTTCTTGTAGCTTAAGTGAATTCATAGCCCGAAAGGAAAATGCTCTAAAACCGCTTTGCGTATCTGAGATTAAGCAGCTAAATAACCAGTTAAATAAATTATTTACAAATGATATCCCTAATCGGCGAATGAAAGGAATACATTTAATATGATAAAGAAACCGTGAAGCAATAACTAAATCGGCCGACCCTTTCATAATTGGTTCAAAAACAAAAGGAATGTAGTGAGGATTATGTTGCCCATCAGCATCAAGGAGAATGCTCACACTTGCCCCACGTTTAAGCGCCACACTTAAGCCGGTCTTAACAGCCTCACCATAGCCAAGATTCCGGGGGTGGCGATATACATTAGCTTGTACCTTTTCAGCCAGCGTTACAGTAGAATCGTTTGAGCCATCATCAATGACAATTACTTCATCAACATACCGGTTTGTTATTAATACAACATCTTCTATAGTCTTTTCTTCATTAAATGCGGGAATTACCGCCACGACTTTATGTTTCTCAGGCATTGGTAATATAATCATGATCTATTTCCTTTACACTTATAAACAAACTGAATGATTTAACTTGTCGAAATCATGCTCTTTCATTGAGAAGGGCTGGATGCTTGCGCGGGTTACAAGCAAAGACCTTATGATTTATAGCACATCTTCTTTTAATAAGCATTTGATAATTAGGCTAACTGACTCATCAACGCTCATATTATTTGTTTCAATAACGATTTCAGGGTTATCTGGTTCCTCATACGGTGCAGTAATTCCAGTAAACTCCAAAATCTTCCCCGCACGTGCTTTTCTGTATAGCCCTTTAGGATCTCTTTTCTCACATACTCCTAAGGGACACTTAGCAAATATCTCAATAAACTCTCCCGGTTCAAATAATCCCCGGGCAGCATCTCTATCTTCACGGAATGGAGATATAAATGCTGTTATTACAATAATTCCGGCATCTACAAACAGCTTTGACACTTCAGCTACACGACGGATATTTTCTCGGCGGTCTTTCTCCCCAAAACCTAAATCACCGTTTAATCCCTTTCTAATGTTATCGCCATCAAGCAAATATGTACAAATTCCCATCTCATGGAGCTTATACTCTAAAGCATTGGCAAGAGTAGATTTTCCAGCCGCCGATAATCCCGTAATCCATAAAACACAACTCCTATGTTTATTGAGTTTTCTCCTATGTCCTTTATCTACCGTAGTCGAATGCCAAACTAAATTTTGAGCCTTTATTTCCAATCAAACACACCTACCAACCTATTAAAAATATATCCTCTAGCAGCACAGTGATAAATTTACCTTAGCGCAATAATCTCATTATTATCATAGAATTTATTATAATCTTTTATACTTTGATATAGCTGAGGTTCGGGGTTATAATAATTTAAGGATGCACCTCTATTCCAATTAGGATTTGTCTCAAATTGACCTCTTTTCGCTAAAAATAATTTTAGCGGTCTTTTACTCCATTCCTTCTGCCTTATTATCATGACATCTCTATCTTCCTTTAAAAAAACTAAACTCTCCTTATCTACTTCCATAATGTGCACCCTATTCTCAAACTCAGAGAAACCAAGATATCTAACTCCAATGTAATCTATCAATAATCTGTCTCTAGAAACGGTTCCAACGTGCTTCAAACCATCAACCTCTCCTTCAGATAAATAAAAGGTGTAAAACGGTCTATTTACTAAGGAATTATCTGAGGCAGTAAAATCGTTAGATATAGACAAGAACAGCATAACAAAAACTAAAACACCACACAAAATGTTATAAATAGCACGCCCTTTATCAATAAGTGTAATAAAGCCTGCAGCTCCAGCAATGCATATGAATGGAAAGGTGTATTCCCCAAACCTATCCATATTAAGCACAGCAAGCTTATTTAGGAGCAATCCAGGACCGGGCAATGTAACACCAACAAACAATAATCCAATAACTATAAAAGCCTTCCGTCTATTCGATGCTCTATTACTATCTAGAACATGCAAACATCCATAAATAACAAAAAACAACAAAGGGATGTATTGTATATAATTTAGCAATTCATTTAGTGGCGAAGTAATTATTGACTTAGTCAAAACACCCTTTGGCGCGGAATCTGCAACGTTAAATACAATAGCTTCAAATAAATCAATAGCACAAAAAGACCAATAGGAAATCGTCACCACAAAACACATGACCAAAAATATTAAACCGACAGTCTTCGGTTCACTTCTAAAAATTAATAACTCAAATATATATAGACATATGAAGACAAACATAATAAACGGCATTGAAGCAGTATGATAAGCTACAATCGAACATAATAAAATTACTGCACACATGTGTTTACGCATATCTGGATGGCATAACAACAAATAGATTAACATGATCAGCAAAAACGATACAACACTCCGGGGAATAGAATACATCGCATAGTTTATAACAATTGGATTAAATGATACAAATAAAGACGACATCAAAGCTATCCTAACACGCCCTGTTACCTTAAGGGCAATTTTATAAATAAAAATCAATAGAAAACAATAAATAATACCATTAACGAGAAACATCATTTTGTGCGTAGCCAACGACGGTTCCATAATTACGCTAACAGAGTCAATCAAAATATGCCACAATGGGAAGGATTTATATACCGCAAAATGGTTCGTAATCTCCCCATACCGGTTAAGGTTTTGAATGAACCATGAATGAGGAAAAACATCAGTTTTTCCAAAAAAATAGTAATACTTTAAATTTACACCCCAAATCAAATTTAAAAATAAAGCTATTAACTCTAATTGCAATATCATTACTTTTGTATTAGTAAAGCATTTTATTGCAAATATTTGAAAGACAAATAGCATTCCCAAAATTGCAATGAGTAAAAAATAATGCAATGGTCTTATTGTATAAAATTTCAGAACATGTATCGAAATAGTGTACACCAAAATATAAAGTAAAGTAATCCATCTAAAACCATTTTTTACACGCACAATTTGTATTGACATAGGCTTTATTGATCTTGTTTTGCGGTAGACAACAGGACCTAGAACCATGGGGATGGCAAGATATATACCTAAAAGAAATAGATTATAATACCCAATCAACAAGGGAATAGAAAGACCCAATATAGATACAGTTAACAAAGTATAACTCAACGTTGTGCTAGTGCAGAAGCGTTCAAATAAACCATAGTTCATTGCGTTACGAATCAACTCCAATTTGGACAAACCACTTTTGGTACAGCACTTTGAATATAATTACAATATTTAAAATTAGATAGGTGCAAAACCAAGCATAGCCAATTCCAATCAAACCATGACTTATCATAAAGTAATGTCCTAGAAATACGAGACTTGCAAGCCTAATAATATTTAACCAAAGAATCGTTTTTGTTTGCATTCTAATCCTTTGTATCGACACAAATACTAAATAAAATGCAACAAGTGCTCCACTCACAACAAAAATCTCTAGCAAGGGCGCTGACTCTACATACTCATGTTTAATTAAACCTAAAATGAACTCACTGCAAGATAAAACAACTATTATTGTTGGTATTAAAAAAATTAGTATCCCTAAACATGCTTTTATAGTATTATTTCGTACCTTTTCCCCATGACTTCCCTCAACCAGCAACCCCAAACTTAATGCCTCAGGTATAACTAGTACTAAATTACCTATTACATATGTCATATAAAATCTAGCTACATCGACCTCCCCTAAAAAGCTAATTAACAGTATAGGGATAAGCATAGGTGGCAATTCATAGATCATATTAGCCAAATAATTATCTATTGAAAAAGAAAAGGATCTTCGCACAAAGTCAATATCCAATTTTAACTTTACCTGTACAACCTTACTCAATCTCCAAAGTGTAAACAAAGATGCAAATAGACATGCAATTCCCAGAGACATAAAAACACCTAACGAACCCCAATAAACCAGGACAGGTAAAAACAAAATCCGAGTTGCTAAAAACAGGCTTTCAATTAAATAACTTCTACCCGCTCTTATTGCCAAAAGGGCCTGCCCATCTATCATTGTTTTAGATCTCATAACTACTACAACAGCAAATAGCAAGAACACATATATATTATTTAGTGTATTATATATACTTACCTGAAAAACATTTATAATTAGAACATAGACAGCCGACACAATGATCGATGCCAATGTTGTAATAGTGAAGCTACTATTATAAACTACATTTTTATTTTGTGGAAGAAATCTTATCAGCGTAAAATCAAATCCCATTCTTGACAACTGTATTACCAAATTTAATGAGGCAATTATAGCCGTAGCAGTTCCAACTTCTTCGATTGTATATAATTTTGCGCCGATAAACCAAAAAAGAAAACCACACATACTATTAACAAACCTACCGGAGATTAGAAACAAGGAATTCTTAAATAGAGGATCATTAATATTAATTTTTTTTTCAAGACACAGTTTCATGTAATCTATCAGCTCTTTCTTAATAAGCCTCCCCTTTCCACCACTTATAAATTTCCCATCCAGATGTCATCCAAGCATTTTTTTGGTAACCATATTGAAGAATTTTTTCATACATCTCTTTCCATTCCTCTTTATATGGGCAGGCAAATGATTGATTATGCCATAAAATGGTGACTACCCCACTGCAGTCTTTAACGGAATCTAGTATTTTTTTTACTGTAACCCAAGCTTCCTTAAGCGAATCTACATTTTTAAATAATGCACCATCCATAATAATAAGAGGAATTTCTAAAATGTCTATATTGATTTCTTTTTCCAAATCGAATGGCTCGAAAGGATGACACATTCCATTTCTAAATCCAACCATATCGCTATATCCGAATGTTGTATCATAATTAAACCCTGCCTTTGCTAATAAGTTCCACGTAAATGGCGTATCAAACCTTAAATAGTGGCTTCTATATCCTTTAACTGTTTGTAATACTACCGATTCTAGCTTTTCTTTTTCTCTTTTAATTTGTTCCAAATCATTGTACGCATAATAACTTCCGTGAAGACCTATTTCCCATCCCTTTTTTATAATATATAGTAGTTCAGACTTAATATCCTTAACGTCATACCTGGGTCTAATTGGATCAGTTTTCGAGGCAAGAAAGAAGAATGTAGACTTTGCACCATACTGTTCTTCTAAATTAATTATCTCTTCAAAATTCATAAAAGGACTCGTCTTCTTTCCGAAATATCGCCACCCTATGTGTTCCGTAATTGCCTCAAAATCCAACTTTCTAAAATAATGTCCAATAGATAATAATGAATGAATGCCTGTAGGATAAATATCGTCAACATCATGACTTAAACAAATAGCAAATTTTTTACCCATAGGATAATTTAGGTTTAGGTTACTTTTTATAAGGAATTTTGATATCCTAGGTTCTAAAACATCCTTATGGCAACTCATGCTGTAATTAAATCGGCCATGCTTATCAAGTTTACTACTTCTATACTCCTCAGCTTTTGTAAAATATTCCCATAAATGGCCATTTTGTTTAATTTTTCCTTGAATATAGTCCATATTATTATCGTCCTTTCTGCTAATACCCAAGAAAATCCGTTTGAGGTTTCATGTTACTAATAAGTTCCTTTTGAATAGCTTTAAAATTTTTGCCTCTTGCTTATTTTCTTTCCAAGCATGAAAGTTCTTCGGAATTTTGGAGGTAAGGTACATCCTCTCTAACAAGGACTGGCCCCATGTTTTTCCGGTAGAACGATTTTTCATTTCGGCTTTTACGAGAAGATGTTTTTTTCCTCATTCTTTAATTTTCTCAAAGACTATAGCAACCTTCTGCTATACTTATATACTGTTGCTTGTGTATCCTACGGGAAAGACATTATGCCTCTGCATAAACATTAATTGCCAGGAAATATCATTTTTTGCAATTTCAACAGATTTTGGATACCCTTCTACCAGCCACATCATAAATGAGGTAACATCTATCTTCTCCTGAAATATTTTTTTTGTCTTAGATTGCCATTTTAATTTGCTATTATCGTCAGCTATTAAACGTTTTGCCATTTTTAAAGCAATACTCTCATTATTTGTGTTATGAAGAACATCATATTTTTTTTCTAAATCTATAAAATTACCCATATCATTAGGTCCTACAAAAGAATTACATCTGATTGCCGGAGTTCCTAATAAAGCAGATTCTGTAGCCATTGTTTGGCTATCACCTAAAAACAACGAAGCATAATACATGGCATGATGAATTCGTTCCGGCTTTATTTTCATATAATACTGTTTAAGCTCTAAGCTATCACCTAATTCAGCTGTCACAAAAACAGTACAATGCTTAGCCAGCTCTTCAACAAGTTGCCTTTGCTTTTTGATTCCCTGTTTGCCCACATCATGGCTCGCTCGCCATGCAACAAAACGTACAATGGCATATTTATCTTTTTTTTCAACTCCAAGTTCATCCAGGATTGATCTGTCTGGCTTAAAAAAATTTGGATGTAAATATGCCAACTCATGATATCCATCATATCGCAACTGTCTCTTACCCAGATTTTTCCGAAAGCAAGCTGGTGTACATACAACATTAGCAAAATGACCCCATAAAATGTATTGCTCCATGGTTTCACTGTCCTTAAATGCAATATACGGCTTTTTTAAAATACTAGCCACATGTGGAGCACGAACCGAACCTAGACCCACCATGATATCAGGTTTAAACTCCGAACAGACCTTATACATTTTATAATCCAAATTTAATAAATTCCTAGCTTTTGAAAAAAGAGTGTTACCGTAACTGCCTAAGTCGACAAAATTGATGTCATAAGAACCAAGCAAATCAAATGCCATTTCTTTTCTTGAAGCAGTTACAAGCAAATCATGGTTATTTCGCTTCATTTGCCAGTAAAAATTCTTAAAAAAATGAACATGTGCCGGGTGGTTTATATCAATTACTATCCTCAACATATCACCTTACTTTATCCTATAATTAAAGCGTTTCGCTAAATCACTGACGACATCATGGATTTCCAGTTGAATATGCTTGTCCCATTGCGAATAGTCAGGGACAGCTACTTTCCCCTTATTTGCAGGCCTTTTAGCTACCTTTTCCACCCTCCTCACAGACATATCATGGATTCTACAAAATTTAATTATTTTTAAAAGTTTTTCTGTCGAGGAGAAAGCGTCTTCAGCCCTTATTATCAAGAACTGAGATTGGGGCATTTGGTCTAAATAATTAGTAATGAAAAGATTTGTTTCCTTCCACAGCCAGGCTAGCTTGCATTCCTGAGACATACTTGGCCAAAAACCATCGCAATGCTTCGGTATGATCCGTCCACTATCATGGCGGTGCCATCCTGAGTACCATCCCCGTGACATGCCACTTTTGATGAAATTAATAGGATCTCTTATTAAGTGAATAAACCTAGCCTTCGGGAATAAGGAAAATAAATGTGGAGCGAAAAAAGTGATTCTGTTATTTGTTTCAATATACTTCCTATTTAAAAAATACGATTGCTGTATTAATTCTATTCGCGATGCATAAACGATTTCTTTAAAGGTATCGAACCTTTTGGTTCCTTCTTCATATGCTTTTTTTGAATGATATATCAATTCTGGCTGTGGCATATGATAAACATCGACGTCTTTTCCCAATTGTAAAATATTGGTTAAAAACCTGGTTCCACATCTGCCGGTAGATAAAACAAATATTGGGCCGTAATTTCCCCTCAAGTCATCAAGTAATACAGAATAATTAGGGCTACTATTTTTCTCTTTTAGTACCCTGACTTTGTGTCTAAAATATTCTTTATTTAAATATAAGATTTCTTTAAAATAACTCAAAACATCCATTACTTAATCATTCCTATAACTCTTTTTCCTGTCTTAAAAACAAAGTCTCTACTATACCCCCTAATATAATTTAAAGAATTAAAAGCCCACCTTTCCGGATGTGTTAATATATATAGGTTATGATATTTCTTTGCCTTTAACAGGTTTACCAACTCTTTGGAGTTCTTGACATTAATTTGCTTTTTACCTAGTGTATCTTTAAACTGAAAGGCATTATTCCATGTTCTTCCTGTATCAGTAAGATACTTCACATTTTTATCTCGAAAGGAAACGTATGTTTCACCAATTATGCCTAATTTTTGCATATCATATTTGTCCCATAGTGTTCGGCCATCCCATTTCGTCAATGGATTGCCATGCATACAAATTGTTACAACTTGAAAATCTTTGCGAAAAATCTCTAATTCTTCTTTAAACAATTCAATTGCTTTCTGATATCTACCTTTTGTTTTATCTAACACTTCGTAATGATAGCCAATTTCATGTCCCAAACTATTTATTTCGGACATAACTTCCTTATTATATGTGTAAGGGTAACGGAAATAATATGTTGAAATAATCCCGTACTTGCTTTCCAATTTTGCCATGGCCAACGCGTTACTAATGCACCGGTCTACATCATGCCGAATTATAGTAAAGGGCTTTTCTATTTTCATAGATAAAAAATCCACAACTGCTAGAACATGATATGGTTTTAATGCCTGACAAATTTGACTATACATTTCTAATGTGAAATCCACTGTCTTCAAAATGCAACAGCTCTTTCATGGTGTTTTAAATAACCCTTAATAATTTGAGTTATACGGCATGCTGCAAATCCGTCTCCATACGGGTTGCTTTCTCTGTTTATTTTTTTTCTTTCAGGTAAGCCATCAAAATTTACTGCTCCTAGACCAATCAGACTATTCCAACCATACTCAACTGTTTCTAACCATTCTGTTTCGTATCTACATGTCAAACAAGGAATGCCCAACATGCAAGCTTCTTTTTGAAGTCCACCAGAATCAGTCACTACACATCTTGCATTATTTAACAGGAACATCATTTCGATATAGCCAAGTGGATCTGTTAGAATTATGTTACGGGATTGTTGCATTTCTTCGTATAAGCTAAACTTAAGTATTCGATCATAAGTACGGGGATGTAGCGGAATTATAACTTTCAGAGGTATTTTAGATAATACTTTCATAATATTAACCATGTTTTCCATGTTGTCAGCATTTTCTGCACGATGTATTGTTGCTAATATATAATTGTTTGAAGTAATGGGATATTTGGCAAGTAAATCGGAAGGTATGCTATTGCTAACGTTCAAAGTAGATTTCAGTACATCATACATAACATCCCCAACATTTAAGACCACCGGTTGTTTCAACCCTAAATCCAAATGTGACGATCCTTCGTTAACCAATACCCCCCTATTGATAACATTATCAAATCCTTCTTGTCTTAAGTTTTTAACAGCTATCACTGTGGGACAAAAAAGTATGGATGAAACATGATCTGTCACTTTTCGGTTAATTTCTTCAGGCATAATAGAGTTAAAGCTTCTTAGCCCCGCTTCAACATGAGCTAGAGGAATCTGGAGTTTTGCTGCGGTTAGTGCCCCGGCAAGCGTAGAATTTGTATCACCATAAACCAATACACAATCAGGGTTCTCTTTAATTAACACTTTTTCAATTAATTCAAGCATTTTACCAGTCTGGGATCCGTGTGATCCAGAACCTATCCCCAAATTATAATCCGGCCTGGGGATTTTTAGTTCATCAAAGAAAATATCTGACATAGTAAAATCATAATGTTGCCCAGTATGAATCAGTACCTCTCGCACAACTTTTCTCAACTCTTTTGATACTGCTGCCGCTTTTATAAATTGAGGCCTCGCCCCGACTATCGTTGCAACCTTCATTTATCCAACCTCAACCGAAATGGTTTTTTACCCTGCTCATAGGCATCGACAAACATAGAAAATATAGTCATTACAATTCCTGAAAAGATAATATACCCTCCTATAGCAAACAGAGATTTCATAACTCCACTTGCAAAAAGAACCAATATACCCACAAGTAACATACTTAACCCAACTGTATAACTAAGTCCTACAATCTTTAATTGTGGGAAAAGGTATTTATTTATTATTCGCCAGATAAAGTTATTAAGAAGCAAAAGTGATACTTTTCTTATATACTTACCGTATATTATTTTTGACTTTTCATCACCATACCTAGCAGGGATAGCGATATCTACTACCCGCAGACCTAGCACGTTAAGTCTTACTAACAAATCATTGCAATACCCATATTGAGGATATATTTTTGATAAATCGAGTTTAGCAAGAGCTTCTTTGGAAATAACAGCATATCCATTTTGAGGATCCTGAAGAGCCCAGTATCCAGAAGAAATACGCGTTAGTTGTGTCAAAAGAAAATTGCCAAATCTTCGCCACTTGCTCATACCACGTTTTAATTCATGTCTAGACAACCTGTCACCCTTAGTGTAATCAGCCCTACCATCTACCACTGGGTCAAGCAGTTTAGGCAGTTCATCAGGATCCATTTGATTATCTCCTGCCATTACCGCAATTAAATCGATTCCATCTTGTAATGCCTGCTTATACCCCGTAATAATCGCTGCCCCCACTCCACTGTTTTCTTTATGTCGTGTTAATTGGATACGGGAGCCATTAAAATGTTGCACTACTTGAGATGTGTTATCAGTTGAACAGTCATCTACCACATAGACTTTGTCTACATAGTCAGGCATTGTTTCAATTACTTTATCAATTAATAGCTCTTCGTTATAAGCAGGCACCACAACACCCATAGCTTTATCTCGGTACATAAGATATACCTTCCCTACCTAAAGATTCATATTATTTAAGGTTTTACGCAAACAGGAGGCTACATTATTTAGCTGATCGTTTGACATTTCCGGAAAAAGCGGCAATGCGAAAGTCTCTTCAGACATTTGCTCGACAACCGGCAAAGTTCCCTTTTGAAACACTCCCTCATAAGCGTCTTGTAGATGCAATGGAACAGGATAATATATACCACATCCACTGCCGTACTCCTTAAGCCCTGCAACCACATCAGCTCTCTTATTATGTCTAACAATATAGAGATGATAAATATGCTTTCCTTCTGATATAGCATATGGAAGTACAAGATCTGATCTCTGAAGCAAATAATTATATTGTTCTGCCTTTTCTCTTCTGGCTTCGTTCCACCTATCTAAGTATTTCAATTTTACTCGTAAAATGGCAGCTTGAAGCTCATCCAATCTACTGTTATGCCCTATAGCCTCGTTATAGTATTTCCTTCGGCTACCGTGAAATCTTAACATCTTTACCGTTTCTGCAAAACCTTCGTCGTTGGTTGTAATAATGCCACCATCTCCGTATCCACCAAGGTTCTTTGTTGGGAAGAAACTGAAGCATGCGGCATGCCCCCAAGAACCGGCTTTCTGCCCTTTATAATTCGCCCCTATAGCCTGGCAGGCATCTTCAATGACAATAAGTTTGTGGCGCTGTGCAATATCCATAATCTTATCCATTAGTGCCATTTGACCAAACAAATGGACTGGAAGAATTGCTTTAGTCTGTTTGGTAATTTTAGATTCAATTTGTGACACGTTTATGTTATATGTACGTTCATCAATATCTACAAAAACAGGGTTAGCGCCAACCCTCGAAATTGCTTCTGCTGTGGCAAAAAAACTGTATGGGGTAGTAATTACTTCGTCCCCAGAACTAATACCATAGGCTTCTAGACTTAAGATCAAAGCATCCGTTCCATTTGCCACTCCTACAGCATAATTTGTCCCGCAATACTCAGCTATTTCTTGTTCTAAAGCTTTAACATTTGGCCCCATGACATAATGGCCACTTTCCAATACTCCCAACACTGCTGCATCTATTTCTACCTTTATGGAATCATACTGTGCTTTTAAATCTAATAGAGGAATGGTCAATTTTTGCCCTCCTAGCTCTTTTGGTAATATTTATCATGTAAAATCAATTCATTGTCAGGTACCAATCTAAACTTACGTGCAGGAATGCCTTTATAAACCAGCTTAGGTACAGTATCCCTGGTTACAACGGAGCCAGCGGCAATAAAACTTTCTTCAGCAACTGTAATGCCGGGCAGTATGATTGAACCACCACCTACCCTTGCACCCTTTTCGATATTTGCCCCTTTGACATATTTAAAGCGCTCTTCAGTACGTCCCATAAAGTTATCATTTGTGGTTATCACCATCGGAGCTATGAAGCACTGTTCTCCTATTGTCGTATAAGCAGTAATATACGACCCACTTTGCACCTTAGTTCTTTCTCCAATTTTGACTAAATTCTCTACAATGACACCAGATCCAACAATTACATAATCATGTATGGAGCAACCCTCACGAATTATCGCATTATCTCCCACAAGACAGAACTTCTCTATGGTTGAACCGGCGTACAAAACTGCACCGACACCTATCGTAGAGCCCTCACCTACTTGAATGGGAGGAAGTGTTTTTAAGACTTTCACAGTACTCGTTTTAGCAGGCCTAGGTTGGCGCCCTATAACAGCATTTGACTCTATGCATACGTTATCACCTATTACTGTACCGGTATAAACGGTAACGTTGTTACCTATAGTTACATTGGAACCGATTTCAACATGATCATAAATCACTGAATAGTAGCCAATTCTTACGTTTTGCCCCATCTTAGTGGTTGGGCTGACTGTATTCACACACGCATCCCCTTAACAATGAACTTTTACTGGTCTATGATTATCAATAGAATCATATATACTTGAAATAAGCTTTACAGTTTCAAGAGCATTTCCTCCTGATACTAATGGATCCCGGTCATTTACAATTGCCGAAACAAAGTCACGAATAATTTCATTGTGGCCAATTATGTCTTGCCTTTTATTGACTCTTTCCACCTGTGAAATAGCTTCTTCTTCTGATAAACAAGAAAATTTCCAATTTGAAATTTTTGACAATGTCTTACCGCCTAAGACTGCTGTCCCTTCACTGCCAAATATGGAGATTGTTTCTTCTAAGTTTTCGGGATAAAGTGTAACTGCTGCTTCTATAACCCCTAAAGCCCCACTTCTTAACTTTAAGCTGCTCACACAAACATCTTCAATCTCGATATTTCTTAATCTTGTTTCGCCATAGGCGAATACTTCTTCAACCGGCCCTACAAGCCAGTTTAAAAGATCTATATTGTGGATGACTTGGTTAAATAGGATACCACCGTCAAAGGCTCGTGTTCCCCGCCAGGGCGCTACCTCAAAATAATTCGCATTTCTATTCCACCTAAGCGTGGCATTAACATGCGTAATTTTTCCAAACCAACCTTCCTGCACGGCCCTATATAATTCTTGTACTATAGGCTTCATTCTATTGGGGTGGACAACTCCAAGTTTGACATCCTGTTTTTCACAAATACCCACTAGATTCTTTCCTTCTTGTATGTTTAATACAAAAGGCTTCTCTACCAGCAAATGTTTGCCGTCTAATGCTGCCTTTTCCCCCATTTGTGTATGCAACCCGCTAGGGGTACAAATGATTACAGCATCAATGTTTTTATTTTGAAGAAATTTACCGTAATCGTCATACGGTGTCACACCATATTGCTCGGCAAATAAATTGGCACGGTCGGGATTATTATCACAAACGGCAACCAGTTGCGCATCCTTTAAAACTTCCAGTGCGGTTGCATGTTTTTTTGCAATGTGACCGCAACCAGCGATCCCAAAACGGATAATGTGCAATGCTTTCCCCCTCTTTAAATCAAAATTATCTTTTCTCTATTAGCAACCACGTCTTTAGTTGCATTTCTTGTATCAATCACTATGTCGGCCTTTTCTATTACCTCGTTATAGTCGATGTCCGAATGATCGGTAATGATAAGAACGCAGTCTGACTGAAAAAGCGCATCATCAGTCAATTCCACTCTTTTAATAGAAAGAATTGGTCCATAATGGTCATCTATCGATTCCACATAGGGATCAAAGAAAACCACATGAGCACCTTTATCCTGCAATTGCTTTATAATCTTAATTGCCGGTGATTCCCTATAATCACTAATATCCTTTTTATATGCCACACCCATAACCAGCACTCGGGAGCCATTTAAAGCTTTACCGTTATTATTTAAGGCCTGAGTAACTCTATCTACAACATAATAAGAGACTTGTATATTTATTTCGCCTGCTAACTCAATGAAACGGGTCGGGAAGTCATATTGACGAGCTTTCCAACCTAAATAGAAAGGATCAATAGGAATACAGTGTCCCCCCACACCGGGACCAGGATAAAAGGTTTGTATACCAAAGGGTTTTGTTGCTGCGGCATCTACGACTTCCCAAACACTAATATCCATCTTGTTACAAAGCATCATTAATTCATTAACTAAAGCAATATTTACTGACCGGTATGTATTCTCAAATACTTTAGTCATCTCAGCGACCGCCGGTGAGGAAACAGGATACACATGGAAAATAGTTTGGGAATAAAAGGCTTTAGCTATAACTGAACAAGAAGACGTCACTCCTCCGACCACTTTGGACGTGTTTTTAGTTGTGTACCTCTTATTACCAGGGTCTACCCTTTCGGGAGAGTAGACCAAGAAAAAGTCGTGTCCAACTTTTAAACCCGAGGATTCTAAAAGAGGTAAAATTATTTCCTTTGTTGTTCCCGGGAATGTAGTACTTTCTAGAATCACCACGTGTCCTGGCCGAATTCTCTTAGATATTTCATTCGACACATTTTGAACGTATGAAATGTCAGGCTCCCGGTTTATTGACAAAGGAGTAGGAACACAAATGATTATAATATCTTGATTTATTATGTCATCAAAATCATAAGTAGCTTTTAACTTACCGGCCTTTACCAGCTCACGCATCTCATCATCTTTCACATCCTGAATGTAATTTTCCCCTTCATTGATTCTGGCAACTCTACTTCTATTTTGATCAACCCCAAGAACGTTAAACCCAACTTTACCTTTTTCAATAGCCAACGGTAGCCCAACATAACCCAGACCGATCACACATACTTTGGCTGTCTTACCTGCAATTGCTTCTTGCAGGTAATCCGCCCAAATTATTTCCTTTTTTTCATACGCCCCTAAAGCACTCATTCAAAAAACCTCTTCTCATAAGATGAATTCGTAAAAGGTGGCAAATATGCAACCGTATATGTTAGCAGTAGCGCCATTTCTGACCCGCCTATTATTAACACAAGAGAGTTTATGCAAAAACTTCTTCTATATTACGGCAACTCCATTTGCTACGACAAAACCCCCATCAGCCCTTTCCTTATGGTATTCCCATACCCAACCACCCCCAAACCCACCTTCATAAACTTCCGCATCCACGGCCCAGCATGAAAAAGCGGACGCGCCAACACCGATGTATAATCTATATCACCATATTTACAAATGATGTTTTGCCAATATGGCTTATTCAGAAATCTAATCAGCTGGTCAATATCTTGATCACTAAATTTAAGGTAACTTTCGCGGTGGCTCAGGCTACAGTTAATTTCCTCGGCAAATTCTTCCTCCCATAAAAGCTGGTAACGAGAAAGAACTTTTTCAGAGAGGTTGTCCTCCCACAGTGCCTCTGCCGCCACCCGGGTACAGGTTTGGGCTCCCCTTAGCGCCAGGTAGATGCCTCCTCCGGATACCGGCTTTGTCTGGCAGGCGGCGTCACCCACTAACATTACACGATCGGCGCATATTTTTTGCATCAGTCCCATGGGTACAGTGCCGCCGGTATATCTGATAATCTTCATGTCTTTAAACAGTTCAGGATAGCGTTCAACCAAGTTTTGAAAGTAATACCTGGGCGAGTGGCCGGGGCGGGAGAAGGCAACCCCTGTTCCTACTCTGCATATTTTGTTATCCAGAGGGATTACCCAGCCGAACCAGCCCGGGGCCAAGTTTTGGCCGATAAACACGTCAACTAGGTTTCGGTCTGTTCGTTTTAACTCTACATCGGCAGCATACATAACCGCCCTGGGACTCTCATTTATCAGGCCCGCCCGCTTGGCGACCCTGGAGTTAACACCGTCGGCGCCTACGAGTAACCTTGTTGTAAGTGAAAGCGCCTTCCCTTTTTCCTCCCCGTATACCCTTACGCCACCGCCGATTGGTTCGAAACCCGTTACCTTGATACCGGTTCTTATTTCCGCCCCCGCGTTTTGAGCCTGGTTAGCTAACCCGCGATCAAAAGCGGCCCGGTCCACTGCCAGTGCATGTACTTTGCCGGTGATTATGTCCAACCTGGAGCCCAGGGGAGAAAATATCCGGGTGCCGGTCAGGCGGTTGATGACTATTTCTTCGTTGACTTCTGACAGCCGGAGTGTGCGGGGTGAAATCAAGCCGGCACACTGTACGGGCTCCCCCACTTTTGGGTGCTCCTCCAGGACCGAAACTCTAAATCCTTGCTCAGCCAGTAACCTGGCCGAAAAGTGCCCGGACGGGCCTCCGCCGGTAACAATCACATCATATTTCATAACATCGTTCCTCCGTACAATGACACAACGTGACAGTAGAGTCTTAATTTTTGCTAAATTGCCTCGCCTGTGGAAGTCGTTGTAATCTTAGCACACCTGGCCAGTTCCTTTCTTCCTCCCCTGGTATGGTTTCAGGTTTAATTATGTGTGGTATGGAGTAATACTTTTCCTCCTACTTATGGTGTGTTAAACCACAAAATAACGGCATCCATTTTAATGAATGCCGTTCGCGGTTTTCTATTTAAAGCCTATATATTTGAGACCGTTACGAATAAGCTGGTTTTTCTGGTGAGATTTTTCCCGGTCATATTCCTTTGCTGCAGTTTTCACTAAGTTTTGTGGGAGACTATTTTGCGATAATTCCTGCTGCATTTGTCCTATCAGCGTATCAAACTTGCTGTCACACTCCTTCTCTAGTCTATGACCGGCTTTAAGATACTTGACAACCAGCCTTACCAGCGGAGGATTACTGTTGTTTTGTTTATAATCATGGTACTCTGCTAATCCCTGGTTTATTAAGGCATTCAATTTACCTTCATACTCTTGTTGCAAATCGGAAAATATGGGTTTGTATTCTTTTCTAACATCACTAACCGTTACTTTCTTCCCTTTATCTTCTTTTTTATCTTCCTTTGGCCCCTTGCCCTTACCGGTCAGCTGAATGATTGGAGCCGGGTTCTCAATGGTTGGCGCGGCGGCTTGACCGGTCTGGATTCTAAAAAAGCCGCAACATAAGCCGCATAACACCGTTAGACAGGTTAACAAGGCCAGTGTTTTTATTCGGAACACCATTATCACCTTCAATTCATTCATTTTGTTTTATATCCACCCACAAGTGCAGTTTGCGGTAAGGCTCCTGATCCTCTTCCCGGTAAAGCCAGAATTCCACCTTCAGGTTATCATGTGGCTGCCCGGCCTTAAAGGAAAATGGCTTTTCCCATTTTTCTTCATGGCCCAGGGTAATAGGAGAGAGTACTGTTTTTAACTGCTCGTTCATCCGTACTTCAAGCCGATAGTTTATGTCCTGATATTCGTGGTTAACTACGCCGAAAATGACCTTCCCCCGCTGTTCGACCACAAGCTCTCGCGGATACCCTTCCGCCATGCCGCCGGGGCCCAGGATATAAAACTCGGTAAATTTCTCTCCCACCATTGGGGTGTTGATTACGTAGATGATTGATCCTATGGCAAAAATTATGGCACAAACCAAAAGTACGGAGAGCAATTTATCCAGGCGAGCCATCTTCCCCCACTCGGGAAAAGCAATATCCAGGGTGATCTTAAACCGTTCCTGTTCCTCCAACCTGTTTCTCCTGTAGATGGCAGTAACAGACATGGCCGCCACAAATAGCATAAGTGAGATCAGGATGGGATAGAGCCTGATACCCCAGGGGGTGTAGTTTAAGCCCAGCCCAATCAAGGGTACCACTGCAATACTCAGGCCAAAGCTAAGGGCCACTCGCTCGATACCATCCAGGTCGTCCCGGCGGGGAAACAGCGCGGCAATGAGGGTATAGCCCGGAAAAAAAAGTACAAAGGGAAGACCCAGGACTACCCTGAGCGGCTGGAATCCGGCAAAAACGATTAGTAAACTCAGAATAATGGAGATACCAAGGATAGGATAAAACTCATTTTTTGCTTCTAATTTCAGCTAAAAGTCCCCCTTTGTGCATCTTAGAATGAATGGCTATAAACGAAATGCCAGTGTGCATTTTGAATTTACCATACATTCAGCCGCAGTCCATCCACCCAAATGATGAAAAAAGTTGGATGCAGAAGTATGAGTACTATTGCACCCCTCACAAAGGGAATCCTATACTTAGATATTTCACCAGACAGTTTATATGTAAGAACATCACAATAGCATATGCTAATATGATTATGTTTAATCCTCTGCGAACAATATTAGAATTATATTTATCCAGGTATAGCAATACCAGCAATAGCGCCAAGGTTACCCCGTTTTTTGCCCAGAATAAGATAA
Organism: Bacillota bacterium; assembly: GCA_009711705.1. Taxonomy (GTDB): domain Bacteria; phylum Bacillota; class Desulfotomaculia; order Desulfotomaculales; family VENG01; genus VENG01. Next base: position 46,357 of record VENG01000008.1, on the reverse strand, counting down.
ATGGTCGATCTAAAAGTACCGCCACCAGAACATTCCACTCTATGATATACCCTCTTTGGACCCCCCACCAACTGTGGCCAAAGTCCACCAGGCACATTAGAAAGATGAAAAGCGCCTTTTGCCTGCTATTCAAAGTAATCACCAATATCCTCCCAGTGGCTACACATCCAATTCAGGTAATTCTCCTAACTTTAGGGAGCTCTTTGGAAGAACCCAGGAAGAAAAAATATCCTGAATAACATGCCAATTCCACTGCCTTGAGCAAAAAGCCAGGTAACACGGGGCCCTGCAGGTAACCATTGCATATTCTTAAGTATCGATTCACGCTTTCTTTCTTCAGTATGCCTGTATTAAAAATTAACAGCTTGGTCCACGTACACGACTCCTTGATTCTGACCAGGGTCGCATACTCCAGATCATCTGCCGTACGAAGCTCGTAGACCAAAAGATCAGGCTGTAATTTAAACGCTTCCGACAAAACTTCTGCGCCCTTTCGTCCCACTACTTTCAGATGAAGGGCAGAATCTATGATAGGAGCTACCCCGTCGTGCACTACTCGTCGTTCTGACGTTACTATTACCCTAACTTTTTGCATTTATAAACACTCCCGAGACTGCTAACATAATTAATTTAAAGCATTTTAGAAGGGTTTCCTATCATTCAGTGGTATGAATTAATAAAAGACCACTATATAGCGGTCTCTCAATCATCCTTTTTTATTCTTTAATCAGACCTATCTTAAATGCATAAACTGCAGCCTGAGTACGATTCTTCTTGCCCAGTTTACGTAGAATATTACTCACATGAGTCTTTACAGTGGGCTCACTAATGTAAAGTTTTTCCATAATCCTACGGTTTGAATAATTACGGGCTATCAATTGTAGTATTTCTAACTCACGCTTAGTTAAAATATCATATACTTCAGGAAGGTCTTTCTTAAAATACTCCTTAAAAGCTAAGGCATTTTCGGTTTTATGGGCTAATGCGGTCCTTTTAATGGATGCCGGTAAACAGTAAATTCCCGCTCTGCATGCCAGTTCCACCGTTTTGACCAAATACCCCCTCATAATACTCTTAGATACACAGCCATCTACTCCTTGGGTCATAATGCCGGCAAGATTGGCATCCTTTTCATTTTCCACTAAAGCTATAATTAAGCTGCACGGGCACTTACTTTTTAACTCATTCACCCTTTGCATATATTCCCCAATATCATCTTTGATGTCAAACAAAACAGTATCCGGCTGCAATGAAAGACACTTGTCCATAACTTCCTCAATATCAAAACTACCCAGAACGACAAAAGTATCTTCCAGACTAAAAATTTTAGTTAGACCCTGCCTAACAGACATATCATCACTTGCGATAAGTAGATGGATTTTATCCATACTCCAAACCCCTTAAACCTGACTCAATATTGACTTTAGCTAAATCGTATCAGTAATAACTTTAAGTAACATCCATCAAGGGTATGATTGAAAGTATGAATTAATCATTACACGACAAACTTTTTATTGAATTATATCTATGGAATTTACCAATACATGTCGAACCTCTTTCTTCTCCTCAATTTTAATATCCTCAGCCAGTCCTAAAAATAGAAAACGTCCGGTGTAACAAGCTAGCTCCAAAGCTTGCAAAAAAAAGCCGGATAAAATAGGACCCTGTATATAGCCATTGCAAATAGAAAAAATGTATCTTAAGTCATTTCTATTTAACTGGCACGGTGAAAAAATGACCAACTTTACCCAACTGCACATTTCCTTAAGCTTGCTTATTATTTTTGAGTAGTCTTCATCTTCCGAAAAAAGCTGATAAACTACCATGTCAGGCTGCACCCTGACTGCCTCATCCAATAAACCCGCACCTTCATCTCCTATTATATCCAGGTTCTCAGAGACGCTTAATATGCAAGCTACGCCACTACGAACAACTTTACCTTGCCGGGCGACTATTACTCTAACCCTTCCCATTTATCATCCTCCACCGGAGCAAAGATTTGCCCCTGAAACAATGGCCAAAATTATAAGGACCTCCAAATTAAGGAGGTCCTTTTTACTTTAATCTGTGTGAAGAGTTTTCTCAATCCGACAGGTGGATGAAATTGGGTGTTCAGGTATTAATACCGAAATTACTTAACAGCAGCTTGGTTTTCAGTTATCAAACCCATTTTATAAGAATAAACTATGGCCTGGGCCCTGTTGCTCTGTCCCAGTTTGCGTAGAATATTACTCACATGGGTTTTCACTGTTGGTTCACTGATGAATAGCTTTTCTCCTATTTCGCGGTTAGACAGATTTTCACTCATCAGCTTTAGTATTTCCATTTCACGCCTGGTCAGCGTTTCCACCTGACCGGGAATAGCGGTTTTGCAAAATACATTACTGGATAAAGGAGTATGTCTCGAAGCATTATCTGCCTTTTTAAAAGACCGGGGAAGGCAAAGTAATCCAGACCGACAGGCAAGTTCTACTGCTCTAACCAGACATCCACGCATTATCCCCCTGGGCACGCAGCCATCCAGGCCGTTTCTCAACACTTCTTCCAGAGTCTTACGGTACTCTTCCCCCACCACGGCCAAAATTAAGCTGCACGGGCACCCACCTTTGATTTCCACGATTTTATCACCGTAATCTGTCATCATGTCATCCGGGATATCCACCAATACCACATCAGGCTGAGATGATATTGCATTCTCTAAAGCCTCGCCCAGAGAGAAACCACCTAGTACTTCGAATACATCCTCAGCATTAAAAATTGATGTTAGTCCTTTCCGTGAATATAAATCCTCACTTACAATCACCAAGCGAATCTTATCCACAAAAACGGCCCTCACTTCCCCTAAATTTTTGACTGGCTGTCTTCTTGCCAAAACAAAACCAGCCTTAGGTTCAGAAGGCCGGTTGCACCACTTGCTCCACGCAGCTTTCGGTGCCCAAAAAAGTATCGCCGCGTCTCATTGCATCCTTCCGAGATCAGTATTAATATATCAGAAGGATTAATACCTTGTCCCAGAAAACATGTCGAATTTACTAAATATTATAATTATTAATTTTCGACATATGATATTAACATTTTCTTACAGATAATCTTTTATCCATAGCGACTTAACCTTTAAAACACCGGACATTCTATTGGTTCCCAGGTTTTACTATTTGCTTCCAACGATTGTCGAACACCCTACCGCAAACCCATTCTCAAACATAGGGTCAACCTGATCAAAACCCCTCGGTGATTTGATCTTCCTGGTGTTCTTTATACTGTAGCTAATATTCGACAAAATTAATTTAGATTATTTTTTAGTTAGTGATATAATGAAAAAATGTTTTGGTATGAGTAACCCAAATTAAAGGGAGCGAGTTTTCTTGACGGGAACACTGGTTAACGTGGCGGCAATCTGTGCGGGCAGTCTGATAGGAGCCTTTCTTACCAAGGGTATTCCTAATAACATAAAGAAAACATTAACCCAGGGATTAGGTCTTTCGGTAATACTGCTGGGGCTTCAGATGGCCTTTAAAACTGAAAATGTGCTTATAGTAATTTCCAGCCTGGCAGTAGGTGGCATTATAGGGGAGCTGGCCCGTATTGAAGAACGGTTGGACAACCTGGGGGCCTGGATAGAGAAAAAGACAACCCGCGGCGTTCCTGCCGGAGGCGAACAAAACGTGGCCAAGGCCTTTGTCATGGCCAGTATTGTATTCTGTGTAGGAGCCATGGCGGTGATGGGTTCCATTGAGGACGGTCTAACCGGGCAGCCAAAAATACTGTTTGCCAAGTCCATGCTGGACGGCATTGCCTCGGTGGTATTCGCCTCCACTATGGGCATCGGGGTGATTTTTTCCAGCGTACCGGTGCTTTTGTACCAGGGCGGCATCACCCTGGCTGCAGCAGGAGCATCCGCATATCTAAGCGACTGGGTTATAGCTGAGCTTACGGCCACCGGTGGGCTTTTAATTTTGGGCATAGGGTTGAATATACTGGAACTGGCGAAGATTCGCGTGGGTAACCTGCTGCCGGCGATTCTTTTCGCGGCTGTATTTGTTATCGCGCTGGAGAGATTATTTTAAGGCACTTTAGACGGTGTCTTTTTTTATTTAGTCAAGTCCAGTACAATTTAGGACCATGGTACCTTCACAAATATACTTTTGCACCGTTAGAATCAAGTTAGCGATATTTAGGAGGTAGTTAAGGTGCTAAATGGCAAAATTCCAGCAGATAAGTATAAATTTAAACCTTCTATTGATCAACCAACTATTGTTTATGTCATACTTTGGTTTATGGTAAGTATTTATCCCCTGATAGTGATACCCAATAATTTAAATTACTTTTACGCGCCAAGGTATCTGGTTTTGATTGTTATATCCGTATTGACACTGTATGTAATCTTCAGAGAAAGAATAAAGGTTTTCCATCCCGTCTTGATTCCGGCAGCCTTTTTCCTGGCCTTTGTTATAATTTCTACATTGTTAGCTGGGAACAAAGCAATTGCCTTGATAGGAAGCCCCCATAGACTTACAGGATTAACGACTGTGTTTTTTTGTATGATCTTGTTTTTAATTGCTTTTGCCAATAAAACACCGGGGAAAAAAATACTGCTGCCTATGATTGTCACAGCCGCAATTGTTTCAGTTTTGGCGGTAATGCAATATTTTGGGCTCAATATTGTACCTCATGAGCCATTTAGGGACAATTCCATTCGTGGTTACAGCACCATGGGGAATCCTAATTTTTTAGGCACTTACACAGCATTTATATTACCTGCTGCCATCCTTTTTTATTTAAAGGATAAGAAAATAGCCTTACTGATATGTACAGGTGTTATCTACGCCGGGCTTTTGGTATCTCTTACCAGGGGAGTGTGGATAGCGTCTTTTTTGACCTTCGTGATCCTCTCCATATACGTGTATAGATTACCCGGGAAAAGAAAAGCTCTGGGCACTGTGATTCTGGTGCTTTTTTTGGTAACCGCCTTTTTGTTACCTGTCCAGGATAGCCTGCTGTTTAATAGGATTTTTACTGTGTCGGATCAGATGCAGGCTGCCGTTCAGTTGGATGATCAAGCAGGTTCAGGAAGAATGTTTATCTGGAAGGAAACGATGCAGCTGCTGCCGCAATACTGGGCCTTTGGCATGGGGCCGGACAACCTTGGGCTGGCTGGTATTCATACTCCTAATGGAACACTGGTGGATAAGACACATAATATTTACCTGGAAATCGCCGTCACCATGGGTATATTTGCCTTACTTTCTTATCTTGCTTTCCTGGCTTATTTTTTAAGGCCAAGGGAAGGGTTTTATGGTTTTTTATACTTTATAATGATTACGACTTATCTTTTACAGGGCTTTTTTAATATTGATGTGATTATTGTTTGGCCTCTTTTTTGGATTGTACTGGGGCTGTCGCTGGCTAATAATGAATTTGGCGGCAGTCACTGGTAAAGCATTGAGAATTCTTTGGATTAATGATTTAGAGGTCAATACTTTATCTACGACGCCAGAAGGCAAGAGCGCCTACTTTGGGGTATTTCTTTGGGCCAACATATTTTTTGGACAGGATTGACAGGATTAATTGGAATTAACAGGATTTTTGCAAATTATTTGATTTCATTTTATTTCCAACTATTACGGATCAACGTTGATTATTATTCAAAAGGTTATAATTAAAATCCATGCATTTACTCTTTTTCTTTTTTTATCCTGTGCATCCTGTTAATCCTGTCTAAAAAGGCTTTTTGTTTACCCAAAATCCCGTCTAATTTTTTTTTGTTTTAAGCATCCCTATTAAATATTTCTTCATAATCTTCAATAAAAAAAGTTGCTCAGATGCAGGAAGGCTGAATCCTGCTGATCCTATCAAATTAATTATTTTTCATTTCCACCAGCAGCTTCCCTAATTCAGCTTTACCAAATATATAGTTATCTCCACAAAAGTGGCAACTTGCTTCCGCCTGCCCTTCTTTGGCCATTATGTCTTCTATTTCTTCCACCCCGATGCTAACTAAGGCCTTTTCCACTCTCTCTTTAGTGCACTGACACTGAAAGGCCACGGGGTAATTAGCCAGTATCTCAAAGTCAAAATCCAGTTCTTTTACCAGGTCCTCGGGTTTGTGCCCCCTGTCAACAAGGCTGCTGACGGCCTCCATATTTTCAAACCGCTTGACTATCCTTTTTTCGGTTACCTCGTCCACATCGCCCATTATCTGGACCATGACTCCTCCCGCCGAGCGTATATGCCCGTCCGGGCCCACAAGTACTCCCAAGGATACCGCGGAGGGAATTTGTTCTGATTTGTAGAGATAGTACGTAATATCTTCACTAATTTCGCCGGATATCAGCTCGCAGCTGCCCACAAAGGGGTATTTTAGGCCCAGGTCTTTGGATACGTGCAGCGTGCCTTGTCCCACAGCGGCCCCTACGGGTAGTTTGCCTTTTTCGTTGGGCGGCAGGTCAAATTCGGGGTTTTGCACGTAGCCGCGCACAGTGCCGTTTCCGCCGGCGGAGGCAACTATGGCTCCCAGGGGACCATCACCCATGACACGGACGGTTAGTATGTCCTTGCCCTTTATTTCGGTGGCCAGCATCAGGGCTGCTGTGAGAGTGCGGCCTAATGCGGCCGCGGCTACGGGGGAGGTTTTGTGTCTTCTATGTGCTTCTTCCACTACGCCAGTGGTGGTAACTGCTGTGATCCTTACCGGTTCATTTTTGGCCACGGCGCGAATTATGTAGTCCTGCATGATTATATCTCGTCCTTTGTTTAAGTGAATTGTTGGGGCTGTAGCTTTGGGGTCCATTTTTTGACGGGATCTACGGGATTATTGGGATTTAAGGATTAAAGGCGTTGCATGTATTTCTTTGGGGTATTCTTTTTGACAGGATTAACAGGATCAACAGGATTTTGGGTTTGTTGGTTGGCTTGCTCTGTCTATAAGGTCTTTATTTTTATGTATACTTATTTTTACTTATTTGTTTTAATAATGAAATTTAATAAAGCTTACACTAAAACTTTTTCGTTTTTGTCAGCTAATGTTTTAACCCATAGTATTAGACCTACTATCCTGCATATCCTGTAATCCTGTCAAAGGTTTTAAATTTCTTTCTCTTTGTTTTTTATCCCATAAATCCCGTTAATCCCGTCTAAAAATTGACCCGAGAGTACCGACCCAAAATCTTTAAAATTCTATGATCCCATCTACTTTACATATAGCCAAGCCGACCAATCCGGGGCCTACGTGTGTGCCTACTACGGGTCCCAGCTGGTTTTCCCATATTTCGGTGCAGTTCAACTTTTCCTCCACCTTGCGGCGCAGCTTATCAAGAGTTTCCGGGTCATTCCCGTGGGTGAGGTAAACCCATACTTTGTCATCCTTATAGTTCTCTTCAGCCACCTGTACTAGCCGGTTTAGTGCTTTATTCTTGCCCCGCACCTTTTCATACGGATGGATTAGTCCTTCCTTCAAATGCAGCACAGGTTTTACATTTAACAGTGTTCCCAAAAATGCCTGCGCTTTACCAATACGCCCACCACGCTGCAAATACTCCAGGGTATCCACCACAAAGTACGTCTGCTGGCTTTTCATCATTCCGCGTATCATTTCCAATATCTCATCCCTGGTTCTCCCTGCTTTGGCCGCCCGGGCAGAGGCAATTACCATCATGGCCAGGGGCACACTCACAATGTGGGAATCAATAATTTCCAGATCTTCATAATCAACTATCTTTTTGGCCAGCTTAGCCGATTGAAAGGTACCGCTCATCTGGGAGGAAATATGAATAGATATGATGGAAGCCCCTTGGTCCATGAGAGGGCGGTAATACTCCTCAAACTCTCCCGGGGTAGGCTGAGACGTGGTGGGTAATACCGTACTGGACTCCAGTTTTTGAAAAAATTCCCCAGGAGTAAGGTCTACGCCATCGCGAAAAACCTCTTCTCCGAAAAACACCTTTAAAGGTACTACGGTTATATTATACTTCTTGGCCAGTTCCCCGGGTATATCCGCCGTACTGTCAGTGACTATGCGTACTTCAGGCAATTTATCCACCGCCTCAGTCTACCGAAATTAAGAAATGATAAAGGGGCTGTCCCCCGTAATAAAGCTCAAAATCAATATCAGGATATTGTTCTTCCAGCGCCTCCAGTATACCGTCCGCTTTACCACTGCTAACGTCCGCGCCGAAAAAGAGAGTAACCAGGCTGCCTTCTTCCTCTGCCATAAGGCCAATTAATTCGCCTGTCACCGCGGCGAGCTCGCTACCGCACACAGCAAGCCGCCCGTCGGCCAGTCCGATAAATTGTCCCTCTTTAACTTCCAGCCCGTCAGCCATGCTGTCGCGCACCGCACTGGTGATTTCCCCTGTTAGAACGTCACAATAGGAGGAGTGCATCCTCTCTTGATTCTCTTTCAAGCTCTCCATGGGGTTAAGACTCAGCAGAGCAGCAATCCCCTGGGGGATACTTTCTGTTGGAATAACCGCCACCGGCTTATCAGCCATCTTTGCAGCCTGCTCTGCGGCCATGATTATATTTTTATTGTTGGGCAATACAATAATATTAGTAAATGGAAGATCATTAACAGCTTCCAGAATGTCCTCCGAGCTGGGATTCATAGTTTGGCCGCCACTGATTACGATATCTACCCCCATGCTCTGCAGGATTGTGGCTAAACCTTCTCCCATGGCTACCGCCACCACACCCACTTCCGAATCGTTTTTTTTCGGTCCGGACCGCATTTCCTGGCTTTGCTCTTCCATGTTACTGATCTTTACGTTTTGCAGCGCTCCGTATTTTAAGCCACATTCCATCACTAGTCCGGGGTGGTTGGAATGAATATGTACCTTAGCGGCGCTGTCATCACCCACTACCAATAAGCAATCGCCGTAGGGATCCAGTTCTTCGCGTAAAATTCCCATGGGGATTTGGTTACCAACTATGATAAATTCCGTACAATATGTATATTTCAGTTCCGCAGCATAATCTTTGGCCCTGGTCTCCACAAATTCCTTTTGCTGGCTGGCAGCCAGGTCAAACAGTTCAATGTCCTGCTGGGCGGCAGCATCCTTTAACGCACGGATTATTCCATGCAAGATAGTTACCAGCCCCTGCCCCCCGGCATCTACAACTCCAGACTGTTTTAAAATCAGTAGTTGTTCCGGCGTTCTATCCAGTGCTGCCTGCGCCTGCTTGTACGCGTGTACTGTAATCCTGACCAGATCGGAATAACGCTGGGCCAGGTTCTCAAAGGCAGCAGCTATTTCCCGGCAGACAGTCAATATGGTCCCTTCTACCGGGTCGGCAACAGCTTGGAATGCTGCATCGGAAGCCATGCGGAAGGCCCTGGCCACATCTTCGGCACCGGCACAGGCCTGTCCACTAAGAGCATCGGCAAATCCTTTTATTATTTGCGACAATATAACGCCTGAATTTCCGCGGGCTCCGTACAAACAGCCTCGGGCCGCGGCCTCAGCTACTCCCCCTATGCCTGCACCTTCCACTTGCCGGGCTTCTTTTACACCTGCCAAAAGGGTTAGGTACATATTGGTACCGGTGTCACCGTCGGGTACCGGAAAAACATTTAGAGCATCTATTTCAGCCTTAGACTTGGCCAGCAGGTTAACACTTCCCACCAGCATCATCTTGAGGTCCTCTCCGTCAAAAGAATAAATTTTCATGTCGATTCCTCCCGCGTTCTCCTGGTAGTATTTATTCTGCACTGAACCCATAAAACCTTTCACGGTATTATTACTTTGAGGAGGATTCATGTAGCCGGCGGGGAAGATTTTTAGCAGGAGTGATGTAAGATGAACAGTGCAGATTTAATCATTACCGGTGCCGGTGTTATCGGCCTCAGTATAGCCTATAACCTGGCTGTCAATAAAAAAGGCTTAAAGATAACGGTTATTGAGCAAGAGAGACTTCCAGGCATGGGATCCACAGCGCAGTGTACGGGCGGAATCAGGCACCAGTTTACCAGCAAACTAAACGCTCAGCTGACTAAACTAAGCATGCCTTATTTTCGAAAATTCAACTCCCAAATGGACACACCTATCTTCCTAAGGCAGCGTGGTTACTTATTTTGTACCGGGCAGGACAAACGCCTGGCAGAATTTGAGACCATGTTGAAGGCCACAAAGGATCTGGACATTCCGGCCCAATTCTTTGTTCCGGAACAGCTGCAGCAAATGTACAACTTTTTAAATACAGAGGACATCAAGGGAGCAACTTACTGCCCGGTGGACGCTTACGCCGACCCGGGAAATGTAGTACAAGGTTATTACAAACAGGCTGTAAGACAGGGGGTGGAAGTAAGGCTGGGTGAGACGGTGGAAGAGATATTGGTCCGAGGAGGCCGTGTGGCAGGAGTTAAAACAAATAAGGGAGAATTTTCCGCCCCGGTGGTGGTGAATGCTGCAGGCCCTGGGTTTAACCGGTTAGCTTCTCTGGCCGGCCTCGAAGTGCCTTCCAGGCCATTTCGCCGGCAGGTGTACGTCTGTGCTTCCATGGAGAATATCCCACGGCAGAGCCCACTGGTGGTGGACGCGGATACAGGTTTTTATATGCACGTGGAAAAAAACGGCACCCTGCTACTAGGCGGCACTGATAAGGATACCGCTCCCGGCACCAGTACCGCGGTGGACTGGTCTTGCCTGGATAATTTTATTGAGGCGGCAGTAAACAGGATTCCGGTCCTTGATCAGGCTGAACTTATGCGGGCCTATGTTGGAATAAGATCCTTAACTCCAGATTACCACGGCATACTGGGTGAGAGTAAAGGTTTGCCCGGGTTTTTCCTGGCCGGTGGTTTCGGAGGACAGGGCTTTATGCACGCCCCGGCAGTGGGACTTATAGCGGCGCAGCTTATCGTTGACGGGAAATGTGGGCTTGTGGATACGTCAAAGCTTTCACCGGACAGGTTTGAGACAAACAGCCTTAATACAGAAGAGGCGGTTTTTTAGGAAGAAAAAAAATTGCATGTGTTTCTTTGGGGTGGTTTTTTTGACGGGATTATTGGGACTATCGGGATAAAAGACGTTGCATGTTTTTCTTTGGGGACAACAATAATTCTTTGACAGGATTGACAGGATTAACAGGATTTTGGTTTTTGCTGATTGGCCTTATTCTCTCTGTGGAGGTTTTATTCTTTGCAGGATTATAGACATTGAAAACATTTTGGGGTATTTCTTTGGGGTCTTTTATTTGACGGGATATGCGAGATTACACGGGATAGGGATTTTAAGAGCAAGGAGCTGTTTTCTTTAGGCACAGCATTTATTATTGCGGGTATTTTATTTACATAAGGAATTTAAAAACCATTATTATCAGGCTAAAAAAAAATGTATCAACCACCAGTATGGCACTTAAAGCTTATTTAAAATCCTTGAAATCCTGTAATCCTGTCTAAGATTTTAAAATCCTTAATCCCGTCAAAGGTTTTGACTTTTACGCCAAAAAGACGAGAACAACTTTTGTGTTCCCGTCTTTTCCAAAGAGTTACCCCGGTAAAACACCTTTTAATATGGCCTTTGCTCCATCTGGTAATCTTCGCGCACATTCATTTGCTGCGGTGCGACAGTCCTTTGTTGTTGCTGCGAAGCCGCAGTCATTTGGGCAGGTTCAACCTGGTACCAGTTTCTGTCGTGCATAATATCGAAAATTTGCTTTTGAAAAGTTAGCTCATCATTATTTAGCTGGATAAAGGCATTTCTTGTACGGTTATTGGCCGCCTCAAGAACCCCGTGATGATAGGCCGTGGAAATTGACTTTGTACCCAGCAGTAGATCCGTTAACATATCCTTGTCACTTAGCTGCAATTCCTTCCACCTCCTTCACTTTTTCTGTATACTTACATCATATTTACTGCATGGTAGTGGTGTAACCACCGGCAGCAGTTGCTGTTTGCTGCTGCAGCATGTTATTCAAGGTACTGATATGCCTCTGGCCTTTATCTGCCATTTGCTGCAGCACTCCCTGGATAGCAGGGTCTTGCACCTGGCTCAAATACATTTGAACTTTTTTGGAGCAGAGCTGTTCGGCCATCAACTGCTCCTGGATGACAAGCTTCTCTTGTTCGGTCAACTGTCCTTGGTGCACAAAATCACCTCCTTTGAGCTGATCCTGTGCCTAGTTTTTACCGACCGTTACTTTTTATGTAAAATCCCCTGTTGGTAAAAACAGGGGATAAATAATTAGGGTATTCCTCTGGGGTCATTTTTTTGGACAGGATTACAGGATTGCAGGATAAGGATTTAAACATTAAGACATTGTGGGTCTTTTCTTTGGGGTCTTTTAGTTCTTTGACGGGATTAACGGGATTTCCCGGGATAGGGATTTTAAAAGTAGGGATCTGTTATATTTAGTATTCAGCGTTTTATGATTCTGGGCTTTTATTTTAAGTTAAAGGACTTTTATTACCCAATTTAAACAGCTAAAAACTATGTATCAATCTCAAGCCTGCTTCCGAAATTTATTTTCGTGAAAAATAATTGGGGTATTCCTTTGGGGTCTTTTTTTTGGACAGGATTACAGGATTGCAGGATAAGGATTTAAACATTAAGACATTGTGGGTTTTTTCTTTGGGGTCTTTTAGTTCTTTGACGGGATTAACGGGATTTCACGGGATAGGGATTTTAAAAGTAGGGAGTTGCTTTCTTTATGAGTTCAGCATTTATTATTGCCGGTCTCATTTACATAAGGGATTTAAAACCAAATTTTAAACAGACAAAAAAAATAGATTATTCAATAAACCTGGCCACTAATGTTTTTTAAAAATCCTGTAATCCTGTAATCCTGTCTAAGCTTTTCTCTTTTTTGTTTATTGCTCCATTCCAATTCTCCCGCCACCATTACTTTATTTGCTAAAGCTATATCTAAAATGTTTCAAAAATCCCAACAATCCCGTTAATCCCGTCTAAAAAACAGGACCCCAAAACACTACTTGCATTAAGAATTTCATGGTATTCCTCTGGTCCTTTTAAAGTCCTCTCAAAAATAAGGCAAATAAGTTGGGCTTTTACTTTTAAAAAATCCTTGAAATCCTGTAATCCTGTCTAAGGTTTTTTCTTTTTGTTTACTCCCCCAATATTCAATTCTCCCGCTCACCACCACTTCATTTACTAAACTATATTCAAATGTTTTAAATTCCCAACAATCCCGTTAATCCCGTCAAAGGTTTTAAAGGTTTTAAAGGTTTTTATCGTCCCCCAGTCGTGCTTCTATCCTCTCAGCCCACACGCGGTCCATTTCTACTTCCAAGTATATTCCTTCCTGGCCGTGCTCTTGGTGCAGTACCAGTCCCTTTTGGTGAATAGTATCAAGAAGAGTGCTTTTATCATAAGGAATTGAAAATGTAACCCGTACTCTTTCTTTTCCCAGTGCATCTTCTACGGCTGACAGCAAATTGTCCAGCCCCTTTTCCGTATGGGCCGATACCGCCACCCAGGGCACATCCGGGTCTTGGAACACCGGTAAATCCTGCACCTTGTCCATCTTGTTAAATACCATTATTGTTGACTTACTTCCCACGTCCAGTGAATCCAATACCGAGTTTACCGCCTCTACTTGTTCCGGGTAATTAGGATGGGATGCATCCACCACATGCAGTAAAAGGTCCGCCTCCACCACCTCTTCCAAAGTAGCCCTGAATGCAGCCACCAGGTGGTGGGGTAAATTTTTGATAAAGCCAACGGTATCAGTAAACAAGACTTCTTGGTTATTGGGTAAGTCTACCCGCCGCGTGGTTGGATCCAAGGTAGCAAACAATTTATCCTCCACCAGCACCTCTGCACCCGTCAAAGAGTTCAATAGTGTTGACTTACCGGCATTAGTATAGCCCACCAGGGATACCAGAGGAACGGGGATTTCCTTGCGTCCCCGCCGCAAAAGTTCTCGGTGCCGCCTCACTTCGACAATTTCTTTCCTCAGATCAGATATACGTTTTCTAATCCGCCTGCGGTCAATTTCCAGCTTGGTTTCCCCGGGGCCCCGGGTGCCTATGCCCCCGCCCAGGCGGGAAAGCTGAGTACCGGCACCCACTAGGCGAGGAAGCATGTATTCCAATTGAGCTAATTCAACCTGTAGCTTTCCTTCCCTGGTACGAGCTCTCCCAGCAAAGATGTCCAAAATAAGCTGAGTGCGATCAAGTACCTTTACTTCCGCAATTTTCTCCAGTTTGTTGGCCTGACCGGGGGATATTTCCCGGTCGCAAATAACAACTCCGACCTCTAATTCAGCACAGATATCCCTTAGCTCTTCGGCCTTACCCGGGCCGATAAATGTAGCGGGATGCGGCCGTTTTCTCCTTTGTACCTGCACATCAGCCACGTATGCTCCGGCTGTTTCTGTAAGCCGGGCCAGTTCTTCCAAGGAGTCTTCCACTTCCTGACTGCCGGTGCCCGGAAGTTCAACGCCTATAAGTACTGCTTTTTCCTGGCTATCCTCACCGATTATTTCCATAAACATGACCCCCTGCCATAAAATTTTAAGTCGCGCCAAATATTTGGACATGCATCATTTGATTTCTAACCAAATATTATTATGTGATAACACAATCTGCATCAAAAAATAACATTTTTTTTCCCAAGGGGGTGCTAATTAGTTGAGAAAAAAGGCCTAACATTATGCCTGGCCCTTTGTTTTACCTTAATCATTTGTAACATAGCTTGGGCCGGGTACTCCATAACTATCAGTAAAGCCAGCAATAAACTGGCTTTATATGATGACGGCAAACAGATTCGCGTTTTCCCCGTAGCCACCGGCCGGCACCATTCTTTCACCCCGGAAGGAACATTCACCATAGTAAGTAAAATAGTAAACCCTTACTATGGGCGGGGTAAAATTCCCGGCGGCAGCCCAAATAACCCCCTGGGGCCACGCTGGTTAGGTCTTAGTATTGGCGGAGGAGGTACCTACGGGATACATGGTAACAGCAATCCTGCTTCCATCGGCACGTATGCCTCTGCCGGGTGTATACGCATGTATGACCAAGATGTTATCTGGCTATTTAATCATGTGCCCACCGGGACTCCGGTGACCATTAATAGTTTACCTATAAACAATCCTCTCCGAGGTATCATAGCTGAAAAGCCCAAACCGAAACCCATAAAACTTGTAGTACGTAACAAGTTATTACCACTGCCCGACAACCAGGGCCCCGAAAAAAGGGGCAGTCATATTTTGATCCCCCTGCGCCCGGCAGCTGAAAATTTGGGTTACGAGCTGGTATGGCACAATAAATATAACATTGTTGAAATAAAAAAAGAAGGTATAAGCTCTTTCATTGATGTCGAAGGAGACTCCACTATGGTCGACGGCCGGTTCCACAGGATGCCCACATTACCGTCTTTAAAAAGCAACGGTCTTTACGTACCACTGGAATTTTTTAACTTGCTAGCGGGAATTACTACCCAGTGGAATGAGCAGGAGAGAAAAATAACACTGGTTTATAAGTAAACTCCGGTAAAGTCCCACATACGTGGGACTTACCTCTTTCATACCACTTCCAGGCCTTCTCCCCGCGCAATTTCCAAGGCACGAGAAAACTCCCCTGGTGTAATTCTGCGTTTTATTTCCGGATATTTGAAAGCTTTGTGAGCAGGGTAATACTGCTCCATTATGTTTACATAAGTTTCAGGCGATATTTCCCGCGCCAGGAATTCCATAACCGCCCGGGTACCGGAAATATCACCGGGCAGCACCAGGTGCCGTACCAAAAGCCCCCGAGTAGCCAGGCCCCGGTTATCAATCTTCAAGTCCCCCACCTGTCGGTGCATTTCCCGCACTGCCTTTTTTACCGTATCAAAATAGTAAGGCGCACGAGAATATTTCTTACCCATTTCATTGGAACCGAACTTAATGTCCGGCATGTATATATCAATAACACCGTCCAGCAACTTTAAGGTATGAAGGGCGTCATACCCCCCGGTATTGTACACAACCGGTATAGATAGGCCCTCTTGGTATGCCGGTACCAGCGCCTCCAATATGGCCGGCACAAAATGGCTGGGCGAAACAAGGTTGATATTATGACACCCCATGTCCTGCAGCTCAAGCATTATATTACCCAGTTCTCGCGCACCAACCTCCCGTCCCTCATCATGTTGGCTAATTTCACAATTCTGGCAGAAAACACATGCAAGGTTGCAGTGAGCGAAGAAAACGGTCCCTGAACCATTAGTTCCGGCCAGAACATCTTCTTCTCCCGGGTGGGGGCCGTAGTTGCTTATTACGGCATTACCGGGAGCGCGGCAAAAGCCCAATTCGCCTTCCAAACGATTAACATGGCAGTCCTGGGCACAAACATTACAGTCTTTCAGCATTTCCCATGCACAAGAAGCCCTGTCTCGCAGCTCTTCTTCAGTAATCCTCATTGAAAACCCTCTTTCCATAATCTCCCCTTGCTACCAACACTTATATTGCGTTATATTATACCCTATAATCAAAAGCAGGATGACAGCCACCTTCTTGATTCGACTTTTTTCTAGCATATTCTGATTATTAGGCAGGAAATGGGACGTTTTACAACGAATAACTATTTAGTTACTATTTTTTTTGGGGTGCTTTTTTATGATGGACATAAAAGTATTGGACAAAATTATCAATAATACCCTTGAAGCACTGGAACAAGGTAAAAAACAGCTTTATGATATAGCGGAGAGTACGCGCGAAGAATACCAACAAGCCTGTAAGGAGCTGGAAAAAGCAAAGGAAGAAGTTACCAAAATTATTAAGCGGGTGGATCAAATAGAGAAGAAAGAGAAAAAGTCCCGCATCAGGCTAATGGAAGTACACCGAGATTTCTCCCGCTACACGGAGCAGGTTGTAAAGGCAGCTTATAAAGAGGCTCAAGATCTGCAACTTTTGGTAAACGACTGGAGACACCAGGAAACCTTGGCCCGCTTTAAAAGAGACCAGCTGGCACGAAGAGTAAAACATTTAAAGGAAATGGTACAAAAAGCCGAGAATATGATGTCTCATCTGGGTGTTGTCTTTAATTACCTTAGCAGTGATCTGCAAATGGCCTCAGACAAGATAAATGAACTGCAAAAAATGCAGCAAATGGGAGTAAATATAATACGGGCCCAAGAAGAGGAAAGAAAAAGAGTAGCCCGGGAAATCCATGACGGGCCTGCACAACTTTTAGCCAATATAGTAATGCGGGCTGAATTTTGTCTTAAGTTGCTGGAGGTAGAGCCCAGGAAAGTGAAAGATGAATTGCATGGCCTGCAAGAGTCAGTGCGTCAAAGCCTGCACGACGTCCGCAAAATTATATTCGACCTGCGCCCCATGGTGCTTGATGACCTGGGCTTGATAGCTGCATTAAAACGCTACTTAACACAGTATAAAGAACAAAACAGCTTTAAGACCGAGTTGGTATGTATGGGTCCCAACAGGCGAATGTCATCCACCAGTGAAGTTGCAGTATTTCGCGTTATCCAGGAGTGCTTAAACAATATCCAGAAGCATGCCAGAGCTAAGCATGCCACGGTTAAGGTGGAAATGCTGGAAGATAAACTCAATGTTACAGTCCGCGACGATGGGCAAGGGTTTGAATTAAACACCACGGAAAACCAAAACAGCAGCCAGGAAGGATATGGCTTAGTTAATATTAGGGAGCGTACAGCACTTTTAAATGGAAACATTGACATCCAAAGCTCTCCCGGAAAAGGCACGGCAGTATATGTTTCAATTCCCGTAAAAGAATGGTTTGACGGCCCGCCTAAGGAACAATAGATTTCACCTTGACCTTCAAGGTAATAAAATTAAGTCAAAAAGGAGTTTGCCGATGGCTGGTAATAAAATAAGAGTTGTGGTAGCCGACGACCACGCATTAATTCGGGAAGGATTGAGCCGTGTCCTATCTCTGGACCCTGCCATATCGTTGGTTGGCGAGGCTGAAGACGGTAACCATGCGGTAAAAATTACCCTAGAAAAAAAGGCAGATGTGGTCCTCATGGACATAAACATGCCCCAAATGAATGGCATAGAGGCCTGCAAGTTGATCATGGAAAAGTCACCTCAAACCAGGGTAATAGCTCTTACCATCCATGAGGATGAAGAATACTTGTTCGAAATGATTCGCTCCGGGTCTTCTGCCTACCTTTTAAAAGATGTAAGTCCCGACCAGTTAATACATACCATTAAAGGAACTGCGCAGGGTGAATCTTTTATCCCACCCAAACTCATGGCCCGGGTTTTTCAGGAATTCAACCGGCTCTCTTCTGAGCCCAATGAAGAAAACCACGGGCTTACCAAAAGGGAACTGGAAGTACTGGAACTTGTGGCCAAGGGGGAGAACAACAAATCTATTGCGGAAAAGCTGTTTATCAGTGAGAAAACTGTAAAGAATCACTTAACCAATATTTTTCAAAAACTCGAAGTAACCGACAGAACCCAGGCAGCTTTATACGCCATTAAAAATAAAATTGTTCAGATTTAAAAAACCCGTTTCATTATGAAACGGGTTTTTTGTCAATCATAGTCCCCAGGTCCTATAGTTTTTAAGGAAACATGTCCTTAAATAAACCGTACTGGCGGTTCATGTAAAGAAATCGGGAAAATGCTAAACTGAGAGTACATTAGGCGGGAGAGAATCAACCGGAGGTGGTGCCAACGGGAGCCCTCAGACTCTGGGATGATGAAAGTGGGCAAGGAATGGTTGAATATGCGCTAATTATTGTATTTATTGCCCTGGCGTGTTTTACCGGACTAAAATTAATGGGACAAAGTCTTTCGCAATTTATTAAACAGGCTGCTCAAGAGTTTGAATAAAAATTTAGGAGAGGTGGTCAAATAATGGAACTTTTATTTAAAAGGTTATTATCTGAAGAGGAAGGACAAGGTATGGTTGAATACGGACTAATCATTGCTCTGGTTGCCGTAGTTTTGATTGGAGCGCTTGTAGGTCTACAAGGCGGGTTGTCGGAAATCTTTAAAGATGCAGAAAATGAGTTGAGAAACCCATCTACAACATCCTAAAAATTATATCTGCACCTTTCAATCTAAAAAATTCCTAACCATTGGCCCTACATTTAAAGTAGGGCCAGTTTAGCAACTAAGACAAAAGCGAAGGGACTGATTATTATGGCCCTGGAGATATTACTGCTGGCCGTAATATCCATCTGCCTCTACACCGACCTACGGTACAAAAAAATCTACAACTGGATAATCTTCCCGGGTACCATAATAGCCTTAGCTTTTCAGTTGTTGTCGGGTGGTCCGGCAGAATTGTGGTTCAGCGCAAAAGGCCTCCTACTGGGTATGGCAATTCTAATCATCCCCTTCACTCTGGGCGGGATGGGAGCAGGAGATGTAAAACTACTGGGCTTCATCGGTGCCTGTGGCGGGCCTGGTTTTGTATGGCTCACCTTCCTGGCCACAGCTCTGGCGGGCGGGCTATTGGCCATACTTATACTCATAAAGAACAAAAAGCTAATATCAAGCCTAAAGGTAGTGTGGTACACTATCCTTTCCCTTTTTGGGGCTACCCCCCGGGTCAACATGCTTGGAACCCTGGAAGCCGAAAACACAATAGCTTTCCCCTACGGAGTGGCCATAACTACAGGTACGGTAGTGGCTTACCTTATGAGGTGAACTTGAATGTTATATCAATTAGCTAAAAAACTTCGAAGATCTAAGAGAGGTCAATCTCTTGTAGAGATAGCCCTGATTCTACCCATTTTATTAATTATCCTTTTTGGAATCCTGGAATTTGGTCGTGTTTTCCACTCCTACCTGGTAATAACCCACGCGGCACGGGAGGGAGCACGGTACGGAATAATAAGTAAGGACGCCGCCCAAATAAAACAAAAGGTGCAGGATGCATCACCGGGAATAACGCTGGACCTGAGCGATATTGATGTTAATCCCTCCACCAATTTAACTGCCGGCGTCCCCCTTACCATTTCCGTGGAACACCAGTTAGACCTCTTTACCCCGGTTCTGGCTGACATCTTACCTAATCCTATAGTCATTTCAACCTCCAGTACCATGCGGGTAGAATAGAGAGGTGGATATAAATGACCAACAACCTGCGTAGTTTTTGTAAGGAAGAAAACGGACTGGCCCTGGTACTGGTGGCCGCAGCTATGACGGTAATTCTGGGGTTTGCCGCACTGGTGGTAGATATCGGATCAGTTTATCTTACTAGAAGCCGTCTTATCAATGCATGTGACGCTGCCGCCCTGGCCGGGGCGCACGAACTGGATTCTGAAACCGGGTCGGCACTTGATGCCATGCAAGAGGCAACTGATTACCTGGAACACAATAATATTATATTTGGTGAAGACAGCTTCAATATTGAAGTAAATAACAAAACCATAACCGTAGAATCTTCTCGCACTGTGAATTATACCTTTGCCCGGGTGCTGGGGTTTACATCTAATACAGTGGAGGCCAAAGCAGCGGCTATTTACGGACCTGTCAGTGCCGCCGGAGGTGTAACCCCCTTTGCGGTTCCGGACCAAGAACTGGTTTTTGATAAACAATACGTCTTAAAAGAAGGTTCCGGTGGGAGTACGGATGACGGTTTCAGAATCCACGGTAACTTCGGCGCACTGGCGCTGGGAGGAACGGGAGCGAGTACGTATGAAGAAAATTTAAAATACGGCTATGGGGGCGCGCTTAACGTGGGAGACATGGTTACCATCGGAGATGCGGTGGAGACAGAACCAGGAAATATGTCCGGGCCCACCTACGACGGGGTGACCTACCGTTTAAACCAATGCGCCAATGGCTGCACCCCGCAAAACTATGAGACCGATTGTGAAAGAGTAATTTTAGTACCCGTTTTCGACCCAGCCACTTTGGATGGGGGTAGGGATGATGTTTTAATAGTAGGATTCGCATCTTTCCTGCTGGAGGAAGTAGACGGATCGGGAGATGAATCCGAGGTAACCGGGACTTTCCTGCAAATGGCTCCACCTCCTGATACTTCTTATGTTATTGACCCCGACGCTCCTGATTACGGCCTCCACGCCGCAAAGCTAGTAGAGTAAAACCCAAATACGAGGAGACGGCAACATGAAAAATAAGCTCATTTTATTATTGGCCCTGGTCTTTGCTATCGTGGCCGCCTTCGGAACATATAAATACCTGGAAAACTTAAAAAGCACTTACCGGGAATCGGGCAATTACACCAATGTTGCAGTGGCTGCCACTCGCATCCCGGCCAAAACTCCCATCACCGAAAACATGTTGAAATTCATAGAAGTACCGGCAGACTATATACTGCCCGGTTCAGTCATAGACGGGAAGGATGCACTGGGTAAACTTGCCCGCACCGACATTTACCCCGGAGAACAAATATTGCAAAAAAAGCTTATTGGTAAAAATGATCCTGCCGGGGGGCTATCGGCAAAAATTACCCCGGGACAAAGGGCAGCCACCATTGCGGTAGACCAAGTATCTGCCCTATCGGGATTGGTCACTCCCGGGGACAATGTTGACGTGGCGGTAACCCTTGCCGGGGACGGCGACACCTTAACCACTACGGTACTTTATAATGTACCGGTTCTGGCTATTAACAAAAATACCAGTCCCAATAACAACAAAGATAAAGCAAACCCGGCAACTGCAACTCTTATGCTAACACCTACCCAGGCCCAGGAACTCATACTGGCAACAGAAACAGGTGCGGTACGATTACTGCTTCGGGCACCGGCTGACGACAAGGCCGTTGGTATACCTCCGTCCCGAAAAAATGATCTTTTACATTAATGAAATGAGGTGTTTAGTATGAACCCCATAACTGTAATGATTGCAGATGATATAGCTAACACCAGAGAAGATATAAAGAGATTATTATACTTTGAAGACGACATGGAAGTAATTTGTGAGGCCGGCGACGGCGAGGAAGCCGTGGCCATGGCCAAAGAAATGCGGCCGGACATTATTCTGATGGATATCAACATGCCCCGCCTGGACGGTATCGGTGCCACAGAAGCCATATCCCTGGAGCTACCGGAGACTGCCATTATCATTGTTTCCATTCAGGGGGAACAGGAATATCTTCGTAAGGCTATGGCCGCCGGTGCCCGGGAATTCCTGGTAAAGCCCTTTTCAGCCAGTGAATTGGCTGAAACCATCCGCAAGGTGCATGATACACACCAAAAACGCAGCGTGTATTTACAGATGCCACCGAAGGAAAAAGATGCATCTACTCCACGCAGGCAACAAGGGCGTATTATCACTTTCTTTTCCACCAAGGGAGGAACAGGAAAGACAACACTGGCCACTAACCTGGCCGTATGCCTCTCCCAGGAAACCAAGGGAAAGGTGGTTCTGGTCGACCTTGATTTAACCGCGGGCGATGCGGCGGTATTGTTGAACATTAACGTTAAAGGCACCGTGGGTGACCTGGTACAAGAGCAGGATACCATTGATTTTGGGCTCATTGACTCCTTTTCCGTTCCCCACCTTTCGGGCACTAAATTGTTGCCTGCTCCCACCAGCCCTGAACAGGCAGAGCTAATACAGCCGGAACATGTGGAACAGATTCTAAGAGTACTAAAGGATAACTATGATTATATCGTGATAGATACTGCCCCGGTTTATAGTGAGATCAACTTGAGCGTACTGGAGTCCAGTGATCAGGTGGTACTGGTCTTAACGCAGGAATTACCCAGCCTGCGGCAAACCACTACCGCGCTTAAAATATTGGATACCCTTAATTACGCCCCGCGGGTACGGATAGTTCTCAATCAGCACAGCAGCGAGGCCGGTATCAAGACAGCTGACTTAGAGAAAAGCATCAACGGCAACTTATCCGCCATTATCCCGGATGACCGCAAAACTGTCCGGAGTGCTATCAATAAAGGGCTTCCCTTTGTAATGTCACAAACCGGTAGCCGGGTGGCCTTATCCGTGCGGGAGATGGTATCCACCCTGGGCCTGGC
This sequence comes from Bacillota bacterium, assembly GCA_009711705.1. Classification (GTDB taxonomy): domain Bacteria; phylum Bacillota; class Desulfotomaculia; order Desulfotomaculales; family VENG01; genus VENG01. The sequence continues at coordinate 23,474 of VENG01000008.1, read as the reverse complement.
TTCCCCGGAAGGGATGCCGCAGGAAGAAGGATTGCCCAGGAAGACACTGATCAGTAAATTCTTTAGCTTTTAGTCATTGGAGTGAGTTATATGGCTTTACTGGAACGATTGGAAGCTCAGCGAGCGGAAAAAACCGCCAGAGACCATGAAAAGGAAAAGGAAAAGGTCCAAACCAATATTGACCCGTACGAAGAGCTAAAATCCGAACTGCATAAAAAATTGGTGGCCGGCCTTAAAGACGTAGAGACGGAAGAAAAAGAGGATAGTGAATTGCTGGCCAGTCGTATAGAACAATTGGTTGAAGAGATGCTCACCGAAGAAGACAGTAAACGTATACCACGCCTGGACCGTTTACGCCTGGCCAGTGAGCTTATTGATGAAATTACCGGTTTTGGCCCCATTACCTCGCTGCTGAACGACCCGGAAGTTAGTGAAGTTATGGTCAATGGCCCTCACCAAATCTACGTGGAAAAAAAGGGGCGTCTAGTTACATCCAATGTACGGTTCAAAGACGATGCGCACGTAATGCATGTTATCGAGCGCATCGTAGCACCACTTGGCAGGCGTATTGATGAAAGCATGCCCATGGTAGACGCCCGTCTTCCCGACGGCTCCCGGGTGAATGCAGTTATTCCCCCGCTGGCTCTGCACGGCCCTACCATAACAATCCGTAAATTCTCTCGGGAGCCCTTCCAGGTAGCTGACCTGGTCAGGTTTGGAACGCTTACGGAACAAATGGCGGAATTTATTGATGCCTGTGTAAAATCACGTTTGAATATAGTTGTTTCCGGTGGTACAGGTAGCGGTAAAACTAGCTCGCTGAACGTTTTGTCTTCTTTTATTCCTTCCAGCGAAAGAATTATAACCATTGAGGACGCCGCGGAGCTTCAACTACACCAACAGCATGTACTGACACTGGAGAGCCGCCCGCCGAACATTGAAGGCAAAGGAGCCATTACCATTCGAGACCTGGTCAGAAACTCCCTGCGCATGCGCCCGGACCGCATAGTGGTGGGCGAGGTTCGCAGCGGAGAAGCACTGGACATGCTGCAGGCTATGAATACAGGTCATGACGGGTCGCTGACCACAGGACACGCCAACTCCCCCCGGGATATACTCTCCCGCCTGGAAACCATGGTCCTCATGGCCGGGATGGAACTACCCATCAGAGCTATCCGCGAGCAAATTGCTTCGGCCGTAGACCTTATCATTCAGCAAAGCCGGCTCAGGGACGGAACCCGTAAAATTACCCATATTACTGAGGTGCAGGGAATGGAAGGAGATGTAATAATCTTGCAGGATCTGTTCACCTTTCAGCAGCAAGGAGTAGATGCGGACGGCATGTTACAGGGAGAATTTCAGTCCACCGGCATTCGTCCCAAGTTTATAGACCGTATCGAAGCAGCCGGTTTTAAACTACCGCCCAGCATATTTGAGTCGGCCTTTTTTTAGGGGGGGGTACCATTGGAACCTACAACTATTACCATACTGGTTTTTATTTCGGCTTGCTTGGTAGTACTTGGCGTTTACCAGCTAAAAAACGCTGAAGTACAGCTGGTGGCCCACCGCATGCAGCGCGTTAGTGCCAAGCAAGTAAAAGAAAAGCTGGCCCGTATGCATAATAAAGAAGAACATACTGACTTTTGGCGGCGACTGCTTGCCAATTCCAGCCAACTATTACTGGCCCGCCGCCTGGGCCGTAAGGTTGAAAAACAGCTAACAGAATCCGATATACCACTACGGGGAGAAGAATTTGTAGTTATCGTGGCTGCATCCGGTATCACAGCCGGAACCTTTTTCTCACTCATTACAATGAATGTGTTAACCGGTTTAATGGCTGCCATTGCTTCTTCCCTGCTCCCTTTCTTGTTTGTGCGTACAGCCCACGCCCGGAGAGTAACCAAACTAAATGCACAAATTGGGGACGCACTATCTATAATGTCCAATTCACTTCGGTCGGGATTCAGTTTCCTGCAGGCCATGGACATGGTACGTCGGGAACTTCCCGATCCCATCAGCAAGGAGTTTTCCCGTACTTTCCGGGAAATTAACCTGGGTACGTCCACCGAAGAAGCACTGCAAAACTTAGTACACAGGGTAAACAGTGAGGATATGGAATTGATCGTAACTGCGGTTATGATCCAGCGCCAGGTAGGTGGAAACCTGGCCGAAGTACTTGATAACATCGGCAAAACTATCCGCGAACGTATTCGCATTAAAGGGGAAATAAAAACACTTACCGCCCAGGGACGTATTTCCGGCATCATAATTGGATTTTTACCTGTAGTACTGGCCGTTATAATGACTGGACTTAATCCTGAATACATAATGACTCTTTTTACCTCTGAAGTAGGTAGGCTGATGCTGCTGGCAGCTATTGGCGGAGAATTGTTAGGCATCCTCTTAATTAAGCGCATTGTCAACATTCAGGTGTAGGAGGTCTGGTGATGATTTATTTAAGTTTATTAGGTGTATTTGGTGTAGTCTTGACCGGGACCATTACCTCCTACCGGTTAATATTCGGCGAGCGTATCAAAATGGCTGAACGGGTCGACCAAGTGGTTGGCAACCAAAACGAACCGGTATCGGCGCGGGAAGAGGAATTGTCTGCACCACTATACCAGAGGGCTATTAAACCATTTCTGGCCCAACTGGCCGGTCTTTTAACCCGTTTTGTTCCCGCGGCCCGTGAAGCCTCGCTGGCGCAAAAAATGACCGAGGCGGGGAATCCAGGAAACCTGGCGCCCAGAGAGCTACTGGTTATAAAATACCTCCTGGCTGCAGGAGGAGGCACCCTCCTTTGGCTGCTGGCAGACTTAGCCAATACTAGCACAGCCCAGGGTATCCTGCTGGCTGCAGCGGGAATCCCTCTGGGGTGGATAATGCCTGACATCTGGCTAAAATCCCGTGCCCAAAGGCGCAAAGATGAAGTGGAAAAGAACCTGCCCGACGTTTTAGACCTGCTTACCGTAAGCGTAGAAGCCGGGCTGGGCTTTGACGGCGCACTAATGAAGGTAGTGGAGAAGTTTAAGGGTGTGCTGGCAGATGAATTCCTGCAGGTATTGCAGGAAGCCAAAATGGGCAAACCGCGCCAGGAAGCGCTGCGAGACATGGCCGACAGAGTAGCGGTGGACGATTTATCTAACTTTGTGGGTTCAATAATTCTAGCCGACAAGCTGGGGATCAGCATGGGAAATGTTTTACGCCTGCAAAGCGAGCAGATGCGGCAAAAAAGGCGCCAGCGTGCAGAGGAAAAGGCAATGAAAGCACCGGTAAAAATGCTTTTACCCATGGTTATGTTTATTTTCCCGGCTATTTTTATCGTGTTGCTGGGTCCTGCCGTGATCAATATTATTAAAGCTTTTGCACAATAAGGAGGGAGAAAATGGGTCTGCAAAACTGCCGCAATGGCTATGTATTGGCTACTCAAATAGAGTTTGCAACTACATTCAGGGCACGCCTCAAAGGTTTATTGGGCAGGCCATCACTCCCACCGGGAAACGCTCTGGTACTACACCCGTGTTCATCAATCCATACTTTTTTCATGCGATTTGCCATCGATGTTTTATTCTTAAACGGTGATTTTGAGGTTGTGGCAGTGCTGGAAAGTCTCCCTTCCTACAGAGCATCTAAAATATATAGGCATTCACGCGTGGTAGTGGAACTGCCTGCCGGCGTAGTTCAAGAGACAGACACTAAGGCCGGAGACAAATTAAACTTTAACCTGTGAGGTGAATCTAATGAAAATAAAAAAGAATAATAAAACGAGGCCTCCCAAGAAACCATTGTTTACAGGTTTTTCCCTTACCTTCCGACTAAGCCTAGGCATCACCCTGCTGATCACCTTTTTAATGGCGGCAGTTGGGTTTGCTACCTTTATGCGAGATCGTAGTGCCTTTATGGAAGAAACATATTCAAGGGGCTTGTCTACTGTAAGTTCAGTTCAAACTTTGGCCGCACTCCCCTTAAAACATGAGAATTACAGGTTACTCAATGAGCTTACTGAAAAACTAACGCAAGACCCTTTCATTAATCAGGCAGCAATCCTGGACGCCGCCGGTAATTTTGTGGCTCATAACAACCCACAAATATTAAGCCGGCCGGAAGGGGGGCAATCCATTAAAGAAGCCTTATCCGGTAAAGAAAAACATGCCAATTATATAATCGGCAGCGACGGAACCGCCACCGCCCTTTCCTTCTCAGCTCCCATTAAGGACGATAACAATGAGGTTTCCGGTTTTGTTAACCTTACGGTAGATCTGTCCTGGGTACAAGCTCACTTGCAAGAGACCATCAGAAACATTCTTTTTAACTTTGTACTGGCAGTAATTGCAGGCATGATCTTAACTCGTCTTATTATTTTGCGCTCTGTACACCGCCCGGTGCAATCACTAGTTAAAGCTACGGAAAAAGTCTCCACAGGAGACTTCTCGGAACAAGTTCAGATTACAACCCGGGATGAATTGGGGCGCCTGGGCAATGCTTTTAACACCATGAATGAACAGCTGGGAGTTCTTTTTCTATCCCTTCGCAATACCGTATCAGATATGGGACACGCATCAAGCTTGATTGTCCAGCGGTCGGAACAGTCACAAGACCAAGAGCAGGAAGTTGATGAAACCCGCCAACGTGAAATAATGAAAGAGATTAATTCTTCGGCCAGGCGACTAACCCGCATGTCAGACAAGCTTAACTCCCTGGCCCTACAATTCAAAACCGAAAATACAGATTAAAAAGGGGGACAGTCCCCCTTTTTTTAATCTGATCTAAATTCAGCAGGAAAAACCGGGACAGAATAGAACTGTCCTTATTGCAGCAGAATTAATACTACTGTCTGGAGGAATTATCATGTCATTAAAGATCCTTTTATTTTCGGATTACTTGTGACCTTTTTGCTACATCGGGGAAAAGAGGCTGGAGAAACTCAAAGAGGAATACGACATCCAGGTAGAGTGGAAAGCATATGAACTAATGCCTGAAGGTAGGCCGCGACCGACTTCCGAACAGCTTGAAAAGGGGTTCGAGAGTTTCAAGAAGACCGCTGCTAAAGAAGGCCTGGAAGTTAATTTTAACCCTCACTTCAGCTCTTCCCGTTTGGCCCTGGAAGGTGCCAAGTACGCGCAGGAAAAAGGTAAATTTGAAGCATACAACCAAAGGATATTTGAGGCTCAATTCATCAAAAGTTTGAACATCAATGATTTAGATGTTTTAACTACTATTGCCGGAGATGCCGATCTGGACAGTGCTGACTTCAGGTCCGCACTTGAAGAGCGACGCCTGAAAGATGCCGTAGAGGCTGACTTTGCAGAAGCCAAAAGGCTTGAGGTGATGGCAGTACCCACTTTCTTCATCGGTGACACCAGAATAGTAGGTGCCCAGCCTGAAGCAGCCTTTGTTAATGCGGTTAAGAAAACCCAGGCTAAATAACCCAAAAGGGGCCAGGCTACTTTTTCGGAAGCATGGGGACGGTCCGGGACCAATGAAAAAGTCAAAAAATATAGCAAAGATCCAAGATTGTCACTGAGTGCAGCGAAGAATCTAAGTATTTATGCGGCTTTTAAAGATTCTTCATTTCACTTCGGTTCATTCAGAATGACATGAATCTGGTCTTTTTCAGCAGTCCCGGACGGGCCTCTTGCTTCCTTGCTTAAAAGGATTGTTTGGGTCTTGGCTTATGGGTCTTTTTTTCTTTGACAGGATTGACAGGATTTGCAGGATGCTTTGGGGTCACTGGCTTTGGGGTCTTTAAAAACTTTTTTAAATTATTTGTTTTAATACTTTGGACTGGTCCATAAGCTCTGTTTAGATAATAAAGGCTTTCGATTGAGTTTTTATTTTTTAAATAATCCTGTTGATCCTGTTAATCCTGTCTAAAAAAATTGTTTGCCTCAAAGCCTCACATGCAAAGCCTTTTATCCCGCTTATCCCGTTGATCCCGTCAAAAAAATGACCCAAAAGAATTACCCAAAAATCAGGGAAGCACGGGGGCGTTTCTCTTGCTTCCTTCCATGGAGATTATTTGGGTCTTGGCTTATGGGTCTTTTTTTCTTTGACAGGATTACAGGATTTGCAGGATGCTTTGGGGTCACTGGCTTTGGGGTCTTTAAAAACTTTTTTAAATTATTTGTTTTAATACTTTGGACTGGTCCATAAGCTCTGTTTAGATAATAAAGGCTTTCGATTGAGTTTTTATTTTTTAAATAATCCTGTTGATCCTGTTAATCCTGTCTAAAAAAATGTTTGCCTCAAAGCCCCACATGCAAAGCCTTTTATCCCGCTTATCTCGTTGATCCCGTCAAAAAAAATGACCCAAAGGAATTACCAGAAATCAGGGAAACACGGGGGCGATTCTCGTGCTTCCTTCCGTAAAGACTGCTTGGGTCGTTGCTTAAGGGTCTTTTTTCTTTGACAGGATTGACAGGATTTGCAGGATGCTTTGGGGTCACTGGCTTTGGGGTCTTTAAAAACTTTTTTAAATTATTTGTTTTAATATTTTGGACTGGTCCATAAGCTCTGTTTAGATAATAAAGGCTTTCGATGGAGTTTTTATTTTTTAAATAATCCTGTTGATCCTGTTAATCCTGTCTAAAAAAAATTGTTTGCCTCAAAGCCTCACATGCAAAGCCTTTTATCCCGTTAGCTACACATTAAATCTTATGTTTAAGATGTCTCCGTCTTTGACCACGTATTCCTTGCCTTCCAAGCGAACCAGGCCTTTATCCTTGGCAGCGGCCATGCTGCCGCAGGTCTTTAAGTCATCGAAGTGAATTACTTCAGCCCGGATAAAGCCCCGCTCCAGGTCATTATGTATTTTTCCTGCCGCCTTGCGAGCCACTGTCTCTTTTTTGATGGTCCAGGCCCTTACTTCATCCTCTCCTACGGTAAAGAATGCCATCAAACCCAGTTTATCAAAAGCCGCCCTGGCCAGCCGGTCAACACCGGATTCTTGAATGCCCAGATCTTCCATAAATAACTCCCGGTCTTCCTCAGGCAGTTGGGCTATCTCCATTTCAGCCTGCCCGCAAACCTCAATAAGCCTGGTTTCTCTTTCCGTTGCCCAGGCCTCTAAATCCTGTTTACGAGGGTAATCACCGGCCTTAAACTGCTCTTCGTCGGTATTAACAGCTATCATTAAGGGTTTTTCGGTAAAGAAGCTGTAGTTCTGCAGTATTTCCTGCTCACTGTCGCTTAAATCCAGCTGGCGCAAAGAAACTTCGTTTTCCAGCGCATCCTTGAGCTTGCCCAGCACTTCCAGCTCGGCGGCAGCTTCTTTCGTTATTTTTTTGCCACCCTTGATACGCTCAATTCTTTTCTCCACCAGATCCAGGTCAGTCAGCAAAAGTTCCATGTTGATAGTCTCCACATCACGCAGCGGGTCAATGCTGCCGTCGGCATGAAGGACATCCGGATCTGAAAAGGCCCTTACCACGTGCACCAGCAGATCTGAATTCCGTATGGAATCCAAAAACTGGTTACCAACCCCTTTGCCCTGGCTGGCCCCTTGAACCAGGCCCGGCACGTCGCTGAATTGAATCTGGGCGTAGGTAGTTTTCTTAGGATTATACAGGTCGGATAAGAAATCTATGCGTTTGTCCGGTACTTTGGCCATGCTGACATTGGTTTCGGTTTTACCGGTCTGGTAGTTGGATGTTTCCACACCAGCATTGGTAACCAGGTTAAATATGGTGGTCTTCCCCACCATGGGCAAACCTACAAGTCCTATTTCCAAGATCGTCACTCCCGATTTTTCTTTATAAATACTTTAAAATTTTAGCACATACTACCATTATCGTAAAGGTTGTCCACCAAGGGCTCTTTTAGACAACTTCCTTATGAAAAAGACTGTTTGGGGTCGTGGCTTATGGGTCTTTTTTCTTTGACAGGATTAACAGGATTTGCAGGATGCTTTGGGGTCAGTGCTTTGGGGTCCTTAAAAGCATTTTTGAATTATTTTAAATCTGGTTTATAAGTTCGTTTAGATGGTATAGGCTTCTGATTTGGTTTTTTGTTTTTAAATAATCCTGTATATCCTGTTAATCCTGTCTAAAAAAATTTGTTTGCCCCATAGCCCTACATGCAAAGCTTTTTTTCTCGCTTTCAAGGATGCACGGCAAAGTTTCCTATGCTCCATTCCTAAAGATTGTTTAGGTCGTAGCTTTTGGGCCAATATTTTTTTGCACAGTTCACAAGTTCCGGTTAAATGGTGACGGTTTTGCTATTTAATTTTTAAAGAATCCTATAAAGCCTGTTAATCCTGTCTAAAAAAATTGTTTGCCCCATAGCCCCACATGCATAGCCTTTAATCCCATCAAAAACACGACATACAATTATTTCTTCCACTGCAAATCATACAAATCATGCCGGCGCAGGTTTAAAAGCGGGATTTGCTCGCGTACCTTTTCCACCCGGTCGGTATCAATCTCCACCGTAATGGTCTCCTCGCCTTCACCGGCCTCGGCCACTACTTCCCCCCAGGGTTCCACTATCACGGAATGCCCGTATACCACATACCCGGTTTCAGGATCCCTGGCCGGAGAAGCGGCAGCTACATAGACCTGGTTATCCACTGCCCGGGTGCGCATGGTCATCTCCCAGTGAGCAGGCCCGCTGGTAGTATTAAAGGCTGCGGGGATCACAACCAGCTGTACCCCCTGCAAAGCCAAAAGCCGTATCAATTCAGGAAAACGCACATCAAAACAGATTACGATACCTACGCGGCACCACTCCGTATCGAAAACCGTAAGACCATGACCATAATCCAGTGTACTGGATTCTTGCACCTTCGGCCCCCCCGGCAGATCAACATCAAATAGATGCATTTTGCGATAACTGCCCAACAACTCTCCCTGCGGGCCAAAGGTAAAATTACTGTTATATACCTGGTCTCCATCCTTTTCAGGTATGGATCCTCCCACAAGGTAAATCTGCTTTTCCCTGGCTACTTCCCTGAGCATAGAGATAGTCTCTCCCCCTGCAAAGTGCTCGGCATAATCAGGGAATAGTTTCGTCTGGTAGGGACAGTTAAACATTTCCGGCAGGACTACCATGCGGGCGCCGTTATCTGCGGCGCTGCGTACCATTTCCGCTGCACGGTCAATATTTTTTCTTTTATTCTCGGCAACATTAAGCTGGCATACGGCTAGTTGAAAAACAGCCAATGTGCAAAACCTCCTTTGCCATAGATATGGCAAGGTTTAATTTCTCTATAGTGCAAAAAACCCCTGCTGTTAACAGCAGAGGCCTTTTAACTAAACCTGCACAACTTCCTTTACTTCCGGTATATTCTCTTTAAGTACCCGCTCAATCCCCTGCTTAAGGGTCATTGTTGACATGGGACATGAACCACAAGCACCTGTTAGCTTAACTCTGACCACACCGTCATCTGTTACTTCAACGACTTCAACATCACCACCGTCCCTTTGCAGAGCAGGACGAACTTTTTCCATTACTTCATTTACCTTTTCCAGCACTGTTTTTGACCTCCTTTCTCTATAATTGTATTATATCAGTTTGCTTTATTCTCTATGTGCAGTGAACTAGACAAACTTGTAGACATTTTACCTTTGATTAACTGCATTGACAAGTAAATTTTTGGGATCTAATTTAATTGAAGTTAACAGTTATTAATTTATTTACATCTTGTAATTGCCTGCTGTATTCATCTATATTATTTTGCATATCTTCCAGCTGTTCTTTCTCTAAGGGCGTAATATTTTCCTTCTGTAACAAATCATTTTTTTCCTTCAATAAAGCTTGCAGTTTATCATTAATTTTTTGGTAGTTAACGCTCACGGAATCTTTAGTTTGCGATTCCAAAACCTTACCCACCGATTTCATTTCCATTACAGCTTTATCGTATATAGCAGCAGGGAATTGTAATTCGAGTGTTTTTTCTTCCCGTCTGATTACCTCACCTGAGTATTTTTCCACTATATTATTCACCATGTTTAGCGCCTGGTTAAAATCCTCAACCTGTAGAGTTAACACTCCATCCCCTACTTCATTTGCTGCTTTGGGCACTGCTTCAGGCAATTTCGCGGGTAATTTGGCGTCATCTTCCGGCACGGCAGTGATACCCATCTGCGGTCTGTCATCCGGCTGCGCATCAGACATATCTCCGCTATCTCCTTCAGCTGGGAGAGCCATTATACTTACCTGCCGGTCATTTTCCCCGGGTGATTGTCCTCCTCCCTGCCCTCCACGCGGTTCTATGCCAGACGAAGGAGTAAGTCCGTCCTCTTTTTCCGGTGGAATAGCTTCTGTCTGTCTGCTCTCTTTGCGCAGCTCTACACTGTCCCCGGCATTAAAGCTTTCCAGTGGCCCGCGCTGATTACTGCTTTCCGGCGCTTGCACCACATTACTTTCGGGCCTATGCTTTAAATCTGTACTAGCCGTTAACTGCTCCTTCGCTGCTGCATCTTCTTGCATAGAATTTTGGGTCAAATCTTTATGGCCCCACGGGGAAGGAAGCCCGTATAATAAGGTGGTTATGCCTACTGTTAAAAAAATGACTGCCGCCGCGGCAACAAAACGAACCCAGCGCTGCAGGAAAAAACTGCGGGGTGGCCTGGCCGGGTTAGGGTTCAAATCCTTGGCAGCTATTTGCTCACTAAGCCGAGTCCTAAATTGGGGTGGGGGAGATAATTCAGGTAATTGGCGCAAGAGATTAACAGCTTGTTGCATTTCTGCTAGCTCTGCCCCGCATGCAGTACATTCTCTCAAATGGGCAGACACATCTTCTTTCTGGAATGCCTCCAGCTGTTCGTCCATATAAGCTGATAAAAGTTGTCTGACTTCCTGACACTGCATATTTCTCTCCCCCTTTACCTGACTAGACGCCCGCCTCGCTATGAAAGTTCCCCGGCTGCTTGCATTTTATTTTTAAGGGCCAGCCTGGCCCTACTGAGACGGGATTTCACGGTACCAAGCGAACACTCCAGCACATCCGCCATTTCCTCGTAGGATAACTGGTGCATTTCACGTAAAAGAAGGATCATTCTCTGATCCTCTGTAAGCTGGTCAATATATTTTTGAACCCGTGCCTGCAAATCCCGCTGTTCGACAAATTCCTCCGGTGATTGGGCCTCATCCGTAACAGCGATCTCGCCTTGGTTTGCCTCCATATTTTCCAAAGAAACACTTTTCTTACGACGCTGCTTCCTGAGTTCATCCCGGCATACATTTGCCGCCACCTTATAAATCCACGTGGAAAAGCTGGATTCAGCACGAAATTTTGGCAAAGCCCGGTACACACGAATGAATACCTCCTGTACCATGTCCCCGGCATCGGCATAATTGCCGGTAAAGCGATAGGCAAGAGTATAGACCTTTCTCTCATATCGGTTCACCAGTTCCTCAAAGGCCTCTACACTTCCACTTTTAAACTTATCTACCAGTTGTTCGTCGGACCACTGCATGTTATTCACCCCTCACCGGGCTCGCTTAGTAACCGGGCACATAAATCATAGTATTCGACAATTTCACACAGTATCCTGCTGCAAAAACCCTTCCACGTATTATGAATTGACATCAACCAGGCTAAATGTTATATTATTTAGGCACTTCATTTGCGGGAGATAGTTTTAAATCCCAGTTGCAAAAGTTAAACGATTAGTGTAAAATAGTTAATGTGCTGGGCCGAAGTGGCGGAATCGGCAGACGCGCGCGACTCAAAATCGCGTATCTCCGGATGTGTGGGTTCGACTCCCACCTTCGGCACCAAAAAGAAAGCGGGATTTCACAGTGTAACCTGTTGAAATCCCGCTTTCTTTTTGGCCTTTTATGAACAACGACAACCTTTTTGCTTCATCTGCAGTAAAAACATTTCCACAACATTAGGATCGAATTGGGTTCCCGCATTAACTGCAATCTCTGCCAGAGCGGCATCCTGTGATAATGGCCTTCTGTAAGGTCTGCCAGCCGTCATGGCGTCAAAACTATCCGCTACGGCCAGGATTCTACTGTATAAAGGAATATTTTCCCCTTTTAGGCCGCCTGGATAGCCATTGCCATCCCAGCGTTCATGATGGTGCAATACAGCTCTAATTATTTTATCGCTGTAAGACCTTTTGTCCAGCATCCACGATCCATAATGGGAATGCTTTTTCACAACTTCATATTCCTCTGCTGTCAATACACCTCTTGTCTCCAGAATCGAATAAGGGATTCTCATTTTTCCAAGGTCATGAAAAAGACCGGCCATAAACAACGCGGAATCAAACACTGCTCCCTGCATAGAAACAGCATAACTCGCGACATTTTCGCAATGATTAATGAAGTATGGCATAATAAAACCCTCATATTCAGCAAAGAGTTTGGTATGGTGAGTAATTAGCCATATAAAACAACAATCCCTTCGGGAAAGTTGTCAAATAAACTTCCAAAGCAGGAAAATATTGTCGCATCTTAACTATTAAAGCGCAAGGCACTTGTGCCCCGGTAGCTGTTCTCTGAACATGTCTAATATGTGGCGGTGGCAGGTAAAGAACAGCACTTGGTGCTCAGCCGCAATTTCCTTGATAACAGTCAATGCGCCGGCTAAGCGTTCCCGGTCAAAATCCACCGTAATGTCGTCCAACATAACCGGGAAGGGCGCCACCAGAGTGCTATAATGCCCGGCCAGGGCCAGTCTCAGGGATAAGTATAACTGGCCGGCAGCTCCTCTGCTCAGATTCGATGCTTCCACTCTTTCACCGCTAAGCATCTCCACCTCCAGCTGCCCCGGAGAACCTATGGGCGATATCACCTTCCTATATCGTCCGCGGGTCATTTCTTGCAAATAACTGGATGCCTTCAACAATACCGCCGGCTGCCGGTCACGCTCGTGTTTTTCCCGGGCCATGTTTAAAAGGGTGGAGCACAGAGTACGCACACGCCATTGCTCGGCCTCCCGCTTCAGCCGTTCTTTCAGCATATCCCGGTCCTGGCGAGCCCGGGCCAATTCCTCCCCCTTTTCCAACTCTTCCAAGCGAAGTCTTTTTTCGGCGGCCGCGTCACTGACTTCACGGGTGTGGTCATGCAAAAGGCCCAGTTCAGTTTTGACCTGCTCCAGCTCCTGCAGGTTATGGTCACCGGTGGAGCTGTCCAGCTCGGCACAAAATCCCTCGTATTCCTCCACAGATCCGGCCAGAGATAGTAAATTTTCCTTCCAGCCGTCCACCTTTTGCTTTAGCCCTTCACGTCTTGCATAAGTAGCAGCACGTAACCTGAACACTTCCTCTTCTTTAGCCCCACCCTGTTCCAACAGCTCAGTTATATGCTCTTCCGTTTCCCTGAGCCCGGCGCGAGCCAATTTTTGATCAGCCTCGGCCTTTTCCAGCCGGGATTGCAATTCCCTTCTTCGTTCCGCGTCTGCCTCATTCGCTGCCAGGGTAACAGCCAGGTTGGCTATAAAACTGTCTGCGTTCGACCGGTTAGCCTGTTCCATATCTAAGGCACTCGTAATGACATTTGCCCTTTGCAAATAACTTTCCACGAATTCAAATACCTGGTGGTGCTCTTCACAGCTTATTTTAAATTTATTAACGCTGTCCCTGGCCTTATCTGCTAAATACAAAAAGGAGACAATGTCGGTCGGTTTCAATTCCGGCAGTCCCTTTTCCAAACACCATTGACGCCAATTGTCAATTAACCGGGCCAACTCTTCTTGTTTGCCTGTCTCTTGTTTTTTTATTTCTGCCAGAGTTCTTTGCCTGAAGGCTAGTTCTTTTATCGCCTTTTGTTTTTCAGTTTCCAGCTGCTGCCTGTGGTGTTGTTTTTCCCTTTCCTGCTCCAGCCTGCGGCGGATTTCCGGCAAATCCGTTAGAACAATGTCCGGGGCACAGTCAAGTTTATTCGACAGAACATTATTTTTCTCTCGCAAGGATTGCAGACGGTTGCCCAAAGCTATCACGTTGGCTTGCAGGGTTTCCAATTCATGGTCCAGTGTCTCCACTTCCCGCTGGAATTGCTCCTGCCGGGGAATGGCTTGATCCTTGAGCTTTTTCAATAAGGCTTGGGCCAAAAACCCAAACCCTAGGCCTCCGGCTAAAAGCAGCATTCCTCCTGCATTCAGCCCGCCGGTCACCAGCCCCGCTATACCCAGGGCCGCTGCCAGCCAGGGCAGCCAGGCCAGTTTTGCATAGCCTGTTTCACCTTCCATGTTTTTTTGTGCAAAATCTTTGCGGGCCTGTAAATCCCTGACACGCTTGCGCTCACCCTCCATTTCAACCTCAACCGCACCTGTTTGCTGCAGGCTCAAGTTCAGTTGTTCCAGAGCTGTAAAACGCCCTTCCAGCGCAATATTTGTGCCGTTATTAACTGGCAGTGAGGAAAGCTCATTTTCAATATCTTTTAGATCTTCTTGTGCTTGCTGTCGGTCATTCTGTACTGCTTCCATCTCCCGCACAATATCCCTTAAATTCCCTTCCTGCGCCCGAATGTGCTCTTCAAAATCTTCAGCCGTGCGGTATACAGTCAAAGAAAGATCAAGCCCCGCCACCCGCTGTTCATCCCACTGCGGGCCCAGGGCGGATAACCTCTCCCGCACATACTCCTGCAGCTGAAACATTTTGGCTTCCTCTTCCGTAAGCCTTTGCCTCTTTTCCGTGTATAAAGATCTTTCCTCATTTAAAGCCTTTATCTGGGGCCCGTATTTCATAAGCCGGGCATCAACTTCAAGCTTATTTAATGCCTCTTGTAAATCCTTTACCGCCAAGTCACATTGGCGCAAAGCATTAATCTTGGCCTCCCTGCGCTCCAGTAGTTTTTCCAGCCGGGCAGCACCGTCTACAGGAAAAGTTTCAACAGGCTCCAATTCTTTCAACCGGCTTATCCGGTGCTGTATTTTCACCCAGGGCTCCCGGGCCTTAATCAAATTTTCCAGCTTGCTTTTCCTCGATTCTAACCCGCGGCGCTTATTGCCCAGGCTTATCTGCTCTTCCTCCAGCTCTGCCAACTCATCCTTTGTCTTTAGGTAGCGTGCCGGTTGCTGTTCCAGCTGCTTAATTCGCCTATCGGCATCTTTTAATTCTTTCAGAAGCGCGTTTACTTTCTGCACCCGCCCCCGGGGATTAAAAATCTCCCGTGCCGAGGATTCCAATGTGTTGACCGCCCTGGACAGCCGGTCCGGGCTAACTCCGGTGCCGGCACCGTAAATATGGGCACTTACCTCTTCCTTTTTCAAGTCCTCCAGTTTTCTGAGTTCATCCATCCCGATGGCAAAAACATTTCTAAATAAAACCGGACTGACCCCGTGCAGAATACGTGAGCGCAAAAATGAATCACCTTCCCGGGTACCGTCCGGTAATTCCACCGACACTTTACCGCCCCGCTTGCCGGTACGCTCCACACGATGTATTTCGCCGTTTTGGTTTTCCAGCAGCAGCCACCCTCCCACCTGACCGCCGTGCACAGGCACTGTTTTAGCACCCTCTGCTTTAAAGCCAAAGAGAACTCCCCGGATAAATGACATAAAAGTGGACTTTCCTGCCTCATTCAGACCGTAAACCAGTACCGGGCTTCCATCCAGCTCATGGCCGTCCACTGTATAATCACGCAGTATTCCGTAAGCATTAATATGTAAACCGGCTATTCTCACAACTGATCATCCTCCCAGAGAAGATCGATGGCCAAATCTTCGGCAACTTCCAGCAGCAGGTCCAATTCATTCTCACTGAGAGGTGAAACATAACTGCCTGTCCTGTCTTCAAGGGGGGCAAGACTTTCCCGCAGCATTGACCGCAGCGTTTCATCCTTATCTGCCCTGCCGCGCAAAGCCAGTAGATCGGCCAGCAGGGTCTCTCCCTTTCGCAGTGCTTCTTTATCCAGCGGGATCCCGGTAGTACATTTAATTGACTCCGGCCAAATAAAATCACCCTCTTCCCCTGCAAGGCGCAGGCGCAGTTCTTCCAGGATATCAGCCAGAGCCCCGCTTTGCAGCTTTCGGTGCAATGGGCCCCGGCCGGTGAGTATAATCCGCGTTACCACCGACTTTTTGTTATGGATGGATCGGATGCCGGTTAATTGATTATCCAACTGAGTTATTAGTTCGCCTTCACTCTGTATATTATCTATGGAAATCCGGGTCTCAGTCCACCTGACATCGTCAACAGCCAAAAACTGGAGGTCAATAAGACCATTCTCCGAGACATTTACCATGCAGCACCCCTTATCTCCCGTTTCCCGGGGATTGCGCCCCTGCGGGCTACCCGCATAAACAATGCACGGGCTGTCCTTTAAAACCCGATGGGAATGAACATGCCCCAGTGCCCAGTAATCCATCCCCGACTGCACCAGGTCACTCACCTGGCACGGAGAATAATTTTCATGCTCGGGTACCCCCCCCACATTGCAGTGCAAAACTCCGATGGCAAATGGAGCGTTCTGGTGTCGCTTAAATTTGGCGGCATAATTTTCAGTGACGTCCCGCCTGGGATAACTGATACCGTATATCCTGGCAATCTCTTTGCCCTGGCGTATTACCTCCCTGTATTCCACTTCTCCTGGGCTGAAAAAATGAACATTTTCAGGCCAGGTAAGCCGGGCCCTGATTCCATTATCAAAATCATGATTGCCATGCACCGCAAAGACCGGAATCCCTCGATCGGCAAGCCTTTCTATGGCATTGCGGAAACGCAGTTCCGCTCTTATACTGCGGTCAACCAGGTCATAAATATCACCCGAGAGCACCAGGAAATCAACTTCATACTCAATACATGCATCTACAATGTTTTCCAGGGCAGCAAAGGTACAGTTACGCAGGCGGCGTAGTATATTTTCCTTAATGGGCTCATCAATGTCGCTTATATGTTCAAAACCACGAAAAGGGCTGTCCAAGTGCAAATCCCCCGCGTGGATAAAAGAAAAACCTTCACTCACATTTTTCCCCCCGGCTGTTTAATTTCCGTAAACGGTATCCCAAAGATTTCGACAGGTGGTATTCCTTTCCTGCCGGAATACAAACGAAAGCCCCACGACCAGCGCAGGGCGGTTTAATTTTCTTTTACCTTGTTGTTCTGAAGGGTCTTCTTTGGGATAACGGCCGGCGCACTTGAGATTCAGCAACTATGCGCAGTGACTTTGCTATATCCTTGGCGTAAAAAATAAAGGGAATGGTTAATCCGATGGATACCATGGTGAGCATAGTTAAATCCGATCTAGATAAATCTTGATTATTAAATATTGCCATCACCTCCGTTTTAGTTTTAGAGCAAAACTACTTGCAGTTATAGTTCCCAATCGGCAAGAAAACAAACGATGAATAAAATGGCATTACCCTGCTTCTTTTTTATGCTTCCAATTAATAAAGGTGGTAACCAGCCAGCCGTGATTGGTTAAACGTACTGCTGCCCACAGCCACGGGGATATTTCTAGCCAGCCAGCCCCTGTTTTATCCAGGTACATCCCTGTGCCCTGTACCGCAGTGGTCAATTTCCTTCTAATGTTTTTGGCCAGCTTTTTGCGCTTGATTTTGCTCCCTGCCCTTTCAGTCCATCTCTGCCACGCGTGATCGGATATGACAACATCCTGGTGTCTCGCCCTGATACCCCTTGCCATTTGACGGCACCCCCATACCCGTAATTAATTAGGACTTAGTACTCTATTAAATAATATGGGAAGGTACATACCTTAAATGCCTAGTATAAGTTGGGCACCAAATTATTTGCCTGCTTAACCGGGAGCACTTTTTGCAGGAATATACATAAGGAAAGAGAAAATTAAAACGATATACTATTATTAGGAAATAAAGGAAGGTCCCACTTGTGTTTATTCGTAACGCTTCAGAAATCGATTTGCCCTCCATAGTGGAAATCTATAATGCCACAGTGCCATCCCGAATGGTTACCGCGGACACAGAGCCGGTTTCAGTAGAAAGCCGCAGAGCCTGGTTTCACGAACACAGCCCCGGTAAACACCCCTTGTGGGTGGCGGAAGTGGACGGTGAGGTTGCCGGGTGGCTTAGTTTCCAGGCCTTTCGTGCCAAGCCCGCTTATGATGTGACGGCTGAAATCAGCCTTTATGTGGCAATGGATTACCGCCGAAAAGGAATAGGAAGGCACATGCTGAAAATGGCAGTTGAACACAGTCCGGCACTGGGCCTTATGAACCTTTTGGGCTTCATTTTTGCACATAATACACCGAGCCTAACATTATTTAAAGGGATGGGCTTTGAACAACTGGGACGATTACCAGC
Organism: Bacillota bacterium; assembly: GCA_009711705.1. Lineage (GTDB taxonomy): Bacteria > Bacillota > Desulfotomaculia > Desulfotomaculales > VENG01 > VENG01. The sequence goes on along the minus strand of VENG01000008.1, from coordinate 5,302 downwards.
GGTTACCATGATGGACGAAATACCCAGGGATGTGGTAATAGTGGGATTGAGTGTCGGAGGTTAGGTGCATAATGACTAAAAAATTTTCTTTAGGCATTGATATTGACGGAGTTATCGCCAACACACAACCCTTGATAATTTCCGAACTGAATGCTTACTTTGATAAAACATACACCGTCAATGACTTTTATCATATCACCCCTGAAAAAGCTTATAACATTGACAGGCCGCAATTATACCAGTTCATAGCAGAGCGCGAACTGCGGCTGATTAAAGCGGCAGAACCGGTGCAAGGGTCAGTAGAAGCAATACATAAGCTCAAAGAAAGATGCCGAATAACCATCATTTCCGCGCGCACCACAGATTTTTACCCGAACACCGTGGATTGGCTACGAAAACATGGTATAAAGCACGACCGGGTCATACTGCTGGGAGAACATGATAAGCGCAAGACCTGCCTGGAAGAGTGTGTGCAATTATTCATTGAAGATTCGTTAGAAAACGCAGAACAAGTAAGTTCCTGCGGTATTCCCGTCTACCTTTTAAATGCTACCTATAACCGGGGAAAAATTCCAGATTTAGTGCGGCGAGTAGATTCATGGTCGCAAATTGTTAATCTTTTGGAAGAAGAGTTTAAGGCAGAACAAATATTCATAGAATAAGATAAATCAAATGACGGGGTGATTATTTTTGGAAACTGTATTGATAAAACACCTTGGCAAACACGTTAACCAGGAAATACAAATTGAGGGCTGGTTATTTAATAAGCGTTCGTCCGGGAAAATAAGGTTCGTTATTGTCAGGGACGGCAGCGGCCAGGTGCAAGGAGTTATGGCCAAACAGGAAACGGACCCGGAGCTTTTTGAGCTGGCCGGTGAGGTTACCCAGGAGTCTTCTATCCGGGTAAGAGGTTTTGTACGGGAAGAGCCCAGAGCACCCAGTGGGTACGAACTTACTGTTACCGGCCTGGAAGTGGTGGGCGACTCTGAGGACTACCCCATCACCCTTAAAAAACACGGTGTTGATTTCCTGGCCGACAGGAGGCACCTTTGGATCCGCGGACCACGACAGGCATCTATTTTGCGCATCCGCTCGGAAATTGAACAGGCCATACGGGACTTCTTTTACCAGCGGGACTTTATTCTGGCTGACTCCCCCATTATCACCTCCCTGGCCGCAGAGGGTACCACCAACCTCTTTGAAATAGATTATCACGGAGAAAAGGCATACCTTGCTCAGACCGGGCAGCTTTACAGCGAGGCCACTGCCATGGCTTTAGGGCGTGTTTATAATTTCGGTCCGGTCTTCCGGGCTGAAAAATCCAAAACAAGAAGGCACCTGTTGGAATTCTGGATGGTCGAGGCGGAAATGGCCTATTGTGACTTTGAGGAAAATTTGAAAGTACAGGAAGAATTGGTTTATTATATTATACAGAGAGTTCTTGAAAGAAATCGACTGGACCTGAACACCTTGAAAAGGGATATATCTAAATTGGAAGCGGTGACACTGCCATTTCCCCGCCTTAGCTACACCGAGGCCGTAAAAATACTGCAGAACAGCGGGGAAGATTTCCAGTGGGGAGAAGATTTCGGTGCCCCCCAAGAAACGTTGCTTTCCGATCATTATGAGTCACCGGTCTTTGTTCACAGGTTCCCCGCAGATATAAAAGCCTTTTACATGAAACCTGACCCCAGTGAGTCCAGGGTGGTTTTAGGGGCCGACCTTTTAGCCTCCGAAGGCTACGGAGAAATAATAGGCGGCGGGCAAAGGCTTGATGAGCTGGAGCCACTACAGCAGCGGATTAAAGAGCACAACCTGCCGGAAGAAGAATTTGCATGGTACACGGACCTGAGGCGCTACGGATCGGTTCCCCACTCCGGTTTCGGCCTGGGGATCGAAAGAACTGTGGCCTGGATCTGCGGCCTGGAACACATCAGGGAAGCAATACCGTTCCCGCGTATGCTTTACCGCATCAGGCCATAATTTTTAATAGCACACATATAAAAAGGGGGACAATCCCCCTTTTTATACTTATCAATCAAACTGGAGTGTTAATATGGTAGATATTTATCAAAAAAACAATGAAAGAAATGAAGATTGGATTGAAACCTTTACCGGAAGGCAATTCTGGCCACTGGACCCGCGTGCGGAAGATGTTTGCATTGAAGATATAGCCCACGCCCTTTCTTTACTCTGCCGCTTTAACGGCCACTGTAATTGTTTTTACAGTGTGGCCGAACACTCTTTGCTGTGCAGTGAACTGGCGCTGAAACAAGGGCTAGGCCGTAGAATGGAACTGCTGGCACTGCTGCACGATGCAGCTGAGGCGTATATTTCCGATGTATCCAGGCCCGTAAAACCTTACGTGCATAATTTTAATGAAATAGAAGACCAGGTGCAGCAAGTTATATTCGGTGCCTTTTCTATTGCCGAACCTTCTGAGGATGAAAAACAGTTAATTGAAGAAATAGATGTAAAGGTACTGGCTGCCGAAGCATCCACATTAATGCCGTTTAACAACTGGGGACTACCGTACCCACCAACTAACCAGGTAACGATAAATGCACTCAAACCGGATGATGCTAAAGATTCCTTCTTAACCCGGTTTCAGATATTACAGAGTATAGAACTTTAAAGCATGTTCACTCATCAATGTCTTTTGGGAATGCCCGTTCAGCTGCAATATTAAGATGCTTTGGTTAACGCAAGGGTCAATGCTCCAACAAACGTAATGGCACCTACCACAGCAAAGGAAAGTGGCAATCCCACCATGGCGCCGGTGATGCCAATCAAAAGCGAGCCCAGCGCAATGGCCGAATCAATGCAGCTTTCCTGGACCGACAGTACCGTGGCCCGGATTTTCTCTTCCGCTTTATCCACCAGCCAGGCCACCAGGGCCGCAATGCCGCCGGAAAAGCCTATTCCGGCCAGACAGCTGCTTAAAATAAGAATACCTGGATTTCCGGGAAGGAAATACAGAGAGCCGCACCCCACCGCCAGCATCATCACCGACGGCCATACCACAGCCTTGCGGCCCAGGCGATCGGAAATATAACCCATAGTAAGGTTGGCTGCAATACCTGCTAAGGCGAAATATGTAAAGTAAATGGCAGGATTAAGTACATCTGTTACCTGAGAAATGTAAACGGTTGCGAAATTTAAAATGCCACCGTATCCCAGGGACAATAAAAAAACCCCGCCGTAAATGGGCCAAAGTGTCTTATCTTGCAGTGCCAAAAGCATATTTTTATAGGTACTTGTCTCCTCACTTCCCGGCAGCGGTGAAGCATTGATTAAGGCAATTAAAATCACTGCCAAAAACCCAGTTAAGAAGGTGAGTACAAAACACGCAGAAAAACCATAATTATTGATCACAAGCTGCGCGGCAGCCGGCCCGGTCAACAGAGCCAGCGTAATCACCAAACGGTAAGCCCCAACATAAGTCCCCAGTCTTTCTCTGGGTACAATGTCCGCTACAAATGAGCTGCTGCTGGACAAAAAAGCGGCCAGGCCGATCCCTTGGTAAATTCGGATGGGAATAAACATCCAGTAGCTGGAAACCATTAATAACAGTAAAGGAGTAGTGGCAAAAACAAAAGCCCCTATTAAAAGGGGCACTTTTCTACCCTTTTTATCTGCCATGGGCCCAAAGTACAAACGCAAAATCACCCCGGAAATAAAAAAAACAGTACCCTGCAGGCCCGAAAAAAATTCATCCCCGCCCATTTCAATCACGTAGAGGGGAATTACTGTCATGGATGTATAAAAGTTGATAAAAACAAAAAAAGCGCCAAAAAAAATTAAAGCCAGGTCACGCAAAAATTTATAATTCTGTCCCAAAAATGTCCACTCCCGCTATGCCGTAAAAGTCAGCAAAGTTATTGTACATTAAAGCATAGCTTTTATCTTCAATAAAAAACAGGGACAATCCTTCTACTTTGTCTAATATTAGCATATAATGTCTTACTGCACGGAAGCGCGTTGACGTGCAGCTGCCGCCGCAGCCGCGACAGCGATGACAACGTTAATAATCATAGGACCTCCACGGGCCTGCCTTGGGGGAGCCATTTACATTTGGATAGGTCATCCAGGTAGCGCTACTCCCATATCTCTCGGTTTAACCTAAACACTTCATTTTTTGTCGGGTTTTTTGCTATTTGCTGAGCCTCATTAAGCAGGCGGGCAAATTCTTTTTGCAATTGCTCAGCTTCTGAACGCAACGCCACTTCTTCACAGGGCAATCCCAGTTTGATAAACAGGGCATGCTCACTCATTATTCTTAACCAGAAAAGATTTAAGCGTAAGAATTCTTCTATAAAACCTGGAAAAGAATGTTTTTTCTTAAACTCACCTTGTGTGGATGGAGTGCCTCCTGAAGACTTATTAATATACGCAGCCATAAATTAGACTCCCGAAACCAAGGTTGCAGGTGAACGCTTATCACGAATACGGCTAATAGAAAGTTCCTAACGGCTGAAAAACCGGGCACAATAGTTGCTACTGCTAAAGCTATCGCACTTACTATCACCACTACTGAAACTATTTGAGCCAATGTTTCTTTATTGATAACCATCCCTTCCTTACACTTTAACCAAAAATGGCCGGTAATTCCCCTTCCCCCTGCTGACTATTTTCTCTTGAACTATGCAATAATATTAATTCTACTTCCCTACCCTTTCCGTTTAATATGGCCTCCCGCTTGTTTGCCATAAGCTCCACAATCCCGCAAAGGCAAAAACAGGTTTATCAGGTAATAAAAATCTTACCGGCTGCTTTTTTTCCTTACTTTTTTTGCCATTCGAAAAACTCTGTTAATGTTTATTGTTGATGTTTTAATAAAAAATCAGAGGTGCTACTTTTGATGCACCTCTGACGCATTTTATAGAGAAATGTGAAGCAAAAAATACGTCATTTGCCTTGCACATCTTTGTTGAAACTATGCAACGAAGCCAGGGCTAATCTCATACAGCAAATGTTCAGTAGCGTAGTTAATTTAACTATCGCCCCCGTTACTTGAACAATAATAATAATTAAATGCTAACCTTCATTGATTTTTGCTTCTAACTCTTTTATTCTCTTTTCCAAATTCTCATATTTTCCATGTGCAATAATTGCAAAAGCTAAAGAACTAAAAGATAATGGAAGAGCAACAGAAAAAGCTATAATTCCCATAACTGCGATTGTCAAGAGAATTGTGAGCCACTCGCCAGGAAAATATTGAGCCACTAACGCTGATAAAAAAGTGAGCCACTTTTGGAAAAGCGCTGAGAAAATATTGAGCCACTTTTTATATTCATTTTTA